>NZ_JCBDHJ010000007.1:0-17723 GCF_059834135.1 Vibrio sp. R10-SG-ISO4 | reverse complement strand
GCTGTCCAAACGTGAGCGGCGGCGCAACTTACACGGGGTGTTTGAGCGTCGCTTTGATGGGGTGGAGGCCGATCATGTGGCAATAGTGGACGATGTGGTGACCACGGGCGAAACCGTCTCACAATTGGCTCGACTACTGCTTGAAGTGGGGGTAAAAAGGGTGGATATTTACGCTCTATGCCGCACTCCCGAACCGGATGATGAGAGTTAAGGTCAACGGCTTGCATTGCCAAGGGGGCGAGGAGTAGAATGGTGAACAAATAGCCTACAAAATTACTCAGGTATTCGTCGTGTCAAAACCTATTATTATTACAGAAACCGCACAAAAGCACTTTGCTAACCTACTGGGTCAGCAACCCGAGGGCACCAATATTCGTGTGTTCGTTGTTAATCCGGGCACTCAAAACGCCGAGTGTGGCGTCTCTTACTGTCCACCAGAAGCGGTCGAAGCGACCGATACGGAACTGGCTTTCGAAGGCTTTTCGGCTTACGTGGATGAGCTGAGCCTGCCTTTCCTTGAAGACGCTGAAATCGATTTTGTGACCGATAAAATGGGCTCTCAGCTAACGCTCAAAGCGCCAAACGCGAAAATGCGTAAAGTGTCGGACGATGCGCCGCTCGTAGAACGTGTTGAGTACGTGATCCAAACGCAAGTGAACCCGCAGCTCGCCGGGCACGGTGGTCATGTCAATCTGGTGGAAATCACTGAAGCAGGCGTGGCCATTGTGGCGTTTGGCGGTGGCTGTAACGGCTGTTCTATGGTCGATGTGACGCTGAAAGAAGGCATCGAGAAGCAGCTTCTGCAAGAGTTTGCGGGTGAGCTGTCGGCCGTACGTGATGCGACTGAGCACGATCGCGGCGAGCACTCTTACTACTAATTCTGACAGCGCTATTGAGAGGCATCCTTCGGGGTGCCTTTTTTATAGCTAAAGTGCGCCTATTTGGGCTCGATATTTTCGCGCGGTTTTTCTCAATCGATCCTAGGATCTTCGCAGTGATTCCCCTATATTAATGATTATTATTCATTTCCCCCAGTGATGGAGTAAGCGCGTGGCGAAACAGACGCCGCCAGAGATTCTGGCAAAAAACACCGTGGCGAAGTCCAAATTGTTTGCGATAGAAGCGCTCGACTTGCGCTTTAGCAATGGCGAAACCCGTACGTATGAGCGTATGAAGCCCAGTGGTCGAAACGCGGTGATGATGGTGCCCATCACAGAGCAAGGGGATCTGTTGTTGGTTCGAGAGTACGCGGCCGGTACGGAACGCTATGAATTAGGGTTCCCCAAAGGGTTGATTGACCCGGGTGAGTCCGCCAGTGAAGCGGCCTGCCGAGAGCTGAAAGAAGAAATTGGTATGGGCGCGCGTACCTTAATACCCCTTAAAGAGGTGGTGTTAGCGCCGTCCTACTTCTCGAGCCGCATGACCCTGTTTATTGCTAAAGATCTCTATCCTGAGCAGTTGCAAGGGGACGAACCGGAACCATTGGAAGTGATTCGCTGGCCGTTGGCGCAAGCGGATGAGCTTCTTACGCATCTTGATTTTTGTGAAGCGCGAAGCATTACGGCGTTGTTATTAGCATTGCGTGTTGCTTAGTAAAGCGTTGCAGTAGTGAATGCGCTGCGTTATGAGCGAGCGGGATACGGCCTCCCGCGCGCCAAGGATTTGCCATTATGCCTAAAACCCAAGACCTGTCTCATCATCTCCCCGCGGTAATCGATATCGCGCGCTCTGCCGGGCAATTGATCCTCGATATTTATGAGAAGAAAGAGTACCAAGAGTACACCAAGAGCGACGAAACGCCGGTTACCAGTGCTGACATCGCTGCGCACAAATTGATTGTCGAAAAGCTTTCTGAATTGACGCCGGATATTCCGGTATTGTCAGAAGAAGCGGCGGACATCAGCTTGTCAAAACGCGCAGAGTGGGACAAATATTGGTTGGTCGATCCGCTTGATGGGACGCAGGAGTTCATTGCGCGCAGCGGTGATTTCGCCACCATCATTGCCCTTATCGACAACAATCAGCCTGTGATGGGCGTGGTGTATGGGCCGGTCTCTGGGGTCACGTATTACGCTTACCAAGGCAAAGGGGCATGGAAAATCCCCGACATGAGTGAAAGCGTGCGCATCAAAACTCACCAGCATGATGGCAAAGCCTACCCGATTGCGATTGCGATCAGCCGCAGGCAGAACATCAACCGTATCACCTCCCGCATGAGCAGCCAGTGGAATTATGACCTAGTCCCACTCGGCTCTGCCGCACTGAAAGCGTGTTTGGTGGCCGAAGGCGCGGTCGATTGCTACTTGCGACTCGGGCCAACCGGCGAATGGGACACCGCCGCGACCCAGTGCATCGTCCAAGAAGCCGGAGGACGCATTCTCAGCACCCACCTTGAACCCCTTTCCTACAATGAGCGCGAGACGCTCGAGAACCCCAATTTTATCGTCCTCGGCGATGAAGCACTGCCGTGGGATAAGATATTGAAGGTGAAGGGGTGAGGAAGTTCCTAGTGCCTAGTACCTAGTTCCTAGAGGGCGGACTTCTAGGAACTAGGGACTTCTTTTTCTAGGCTCTCACTACCAGCAGCTAGACACTTGTTTTCTCAGTGCTTACTTCTAGGAACTAGGCACTTCTTTTTCTAGGAACTAATCACGCCTTTGCGTAAATATCACGCTCGCCCAACCACCGCTCTATGATCGCTTGGGTGTGGTCAGGGTAGTTGAGATGCAGGTAGCGCGCGATGCGTTGTACTTCGGGGACGAGGCGTTGATCGCGGATCAGATCGGCAATCTTAAAATCGGCCATTCCGGTTTGTTTGGTGCCGAGCAGCTCGCCTGGGCCGCGAATTTCGAGATCGCGCTGGGCTATCACAAAGCCATCGTTGCTTTCTCTCAACACACCTAATCGCTTTTGCGCCGTTTTAGACAGCGGCGAGTGATACAAGAGCACACAATGGCTGGCGACCGAGCCTCGTCCAACACGGCCACGCAACTGGTGAAGCTGCGCCAGGCCGAGGCGTTCGGGGTTTTCAATGATCATCAAGCTGGCATTGGGGACATCGACCCCAACTTCTATCACCGTCGTGGCGACCAACAAGTGCAGTTGATTGTCTTTAAACGCCTGCATCACGGCCTGCTTCTCGGCCGGTTTCATTCGCCCGTGGACTAAACCAATTTTTAGGTCCGCCAGCGTGCGCTGTAACTCCTCTGCGGTATCGGCGGCGGCTTGCGCCTCGAGCACTTCCGACTCATCAATCAAGGTACACACCCAATACGCTTGCTTGCCCTCGTTTAGACAGGCATGACGCACGCGCTCAACAATGGTGTCGCGTTTGGTATCTGGAATGGCCACGGTTTGAATCGGCGTACGACCGGGGGGAAGCTCATCAATGACGGAGGTTTCAAGGTCAGCGTACGCCGTCATGGCGAGGGTGCGCGGAATGGGCGTCGCCGTCATGATCAGTTGATGCGGATACGCGCCCTGCTGCTCGCCTTTTTCACGCAGCTCCAGCCGCTGGTGGACACCAAATCGGTGTTGCTCATCGATGATCACCAGGGCTAACTGAGAAAAATTGACCTGCTCCTGGAATAGCGCATGGGTGCCGACCACCATCTGCGCCTCGCCAGAGGCAATGCGCTCGAGTTGGGTCTGCTTGGCCTTGCCTTTGAGCTTGCCCGCCAGCCAGCCAACTTGAATGCCCATTGGTTCAAACCATTGGCTAAAGTTTAATGCGTGCTGCTCTGCCAACAGTTCGGTGGGCGCCATCAAGGCCACTTGTTTACCTTGCTCCAAGGCGCGCACGGCGGTCAGTGCCGCGACCAAGGTTTTGCCTGAGCCGACATCTCCTTGCACTAAGCGCATCATCGGGTGCGGCTTGGCGAGATCGCTCTCAATTTCTTCCACGACTCGGCGCTGAGCATTGGTCGGCGAGAACGGCAGGGCGTCCAATAGCTGTTGTTTCAGCGTTTGACTCGGCGGCAGCGCGATCGCCGCCTCTTTTTGCCCTTGGCTGCGCACCGCGAGCATCGATAGGTTTTGCGCCAGCAGCTCTTCCATGATGAGGCGCACTTGCGCTGGGTGTTTGCCCTCATCAAACTGTTCCAGATTGATGTTCGGTGGTGGGCGATGAATGGTGTGCAGCGCTTGATTGAGGGTAATTTGGCTATCATAGAGCCCGGCAGGGAGCAGCTCTTGCACCGCCGATTTATCGAGCAATGCGAGCGCTTGTTCTGTCAGGTTGCGCAGGGTGAGTTGGCGCAGACCATCGGTGGTTGGGTAGACGGGCGTTAAACTCGGCTCCGTCTCAACCGGTTGCTGCGGCGTGTAAAACTTGTAATCCGGATGGACAATCTCTAACCCGTAGCTGCCGCGTTTGATTTCCCCATAGGCATGCACCGTTTTGCCTTCTGCGAATTGATTTTTCATCCCGGCGGTGAAGTTAAAAAAGCGCAGTGTAAGGGTGCCGTTGCCATCACTGAGTTTGACCGCCAGCATTTTGCGCTTGCCAAACAGGGTATCAACACTCATCACCTTGCCCTGCACCGCCGCCCATAGCCCAGCGTGCAGTTTAACAATGGGGTAGACCCGAGTGCGGTCTTCATAGCGCAGCGGCAGGTGAAACAGTAAATCCTGCACCGACAGCAGCCCGACTTTGGCCAATTTCTCTGCCACTTTCGCCCCGACACCTGCCAGAGAGGTCAGTGGAATAGCCGACAAAAGTTGGGACATAGCTTCGCTCACGCAATGATTAATGATGGGGATAGTTAAGCATTTATCTGTGTTTTTGTACAGTGGAGAGGGGGAGTTCCTAGTGCCTAGTTCCTAGTTCCTAGAAATTCCGTCCTCTAGGCACTAGGAACTATAAACTAGGAACTAATCACTAGAGTTTTGCCCTCTAGGCACTAGGAACTAGAAACTAGGCACTACCTACCTACTCTGCATCTTCGCCCACCACTCTTTATCCGCGACGATTTGGCCTTGCTCGTCGAGGGGAGGGTACGGGAGCTGTTTGCGTTTGGCGACTTTGGCGAGCACGGGGTGGCCGCGCTCAAAGAGGATGCGGTGGATGGTCTCGGCGGGTAGGGCGCTTTGTGCGTTGTCGTACATGCCGGCGGCTTGGCGTTGGCGCTGGGCTTCATAGAGAATCACTGCGCTGGCGACCGAGACATTGAGCGATTGGACCATACCGACCATAGGGATGATGATGTCTTGATCGGCGAGCGCTTTGGCTTGCTCTGACGCGCCGATTTTTTCACTGCCGAGTATCACCGCCGTCGGTTTGGTGTAATCAATCTGACGAAAATCGACCGCCGTCTCTGAGAGATTGGTCACCAGCACTTGCATGCCTTGACGTTTGAGCTCACCCATCGCGTCTTTGATGGTGTCGTGCGTTTCCACTTCCACCCAGTTGCGCGCGCCCGCCGACGTGTGGCTTAAGGTGCGCATTTTATCAGGCCAAACCGCATGCACTTTGTGAATGCCGGTGGCGTCGGCGCTGCGGATCACCGCCGAGACGTTATTGGGCTTGTGGACTTCTTCGAGGCAAAGGGTCAAATCCGCTTGGCGCGCTTTTAACACTTCTTGAATGCGTTGGTAACGTTCTAAATTCATGGTGTTAGGGCTTAGTTGAAAAAGAATATGGTGTTAAAAAATGGATGATAAAGAAAGCGGCCCTAAAGACCGCTTTCTGATGTGGATGGGGATCAGTACTTTCTACGGCGCACTTTGAGTGTGTGCGGCATGGCTTTAATCTTGCGCATGATGCCCGCTAAGTGGACGCGATCTTTGGTGGTGAGCACCACAGTCACTGTGTACAAACGGCCATCACGCTCTTCGGTCGAGAGACCGTGAATGTTGGAGCCGGTTTGTGAAATGACGTTGGTCAGTTCCGCGAGGGCGCCTTGACGGTTTTGCACATCGACACGCAGCTCGGCGATAAACTCTTGATCGTAATCGTCTGACCACTCCACCGCCATGTACTTATCAGGCTCTTTTTCGTGGTTGCGCACGTTCGGACACGTCTCGCGGTGCACCACCAATCCTCGACCCGGAGAGACGTGAGCAATGATGTGATCGTCCGGAATCGGATGACAACAGTTGGCAAACGTCAGCAAGATACCCTCTGCGCCGCGGATCGGCAGCTTCTTCTTCGGCTTGCCGTCGGTGTTGATGACTTCGGTGAGCTCATCGGCGTCGCCAAGCAGTCTGCGGGCGATGACAATACTCATCAACTCACCCAAACCGATAGCGGCGAGCAGATCATTGAGGGATTTGATTTTCAGATCGCTCAAGACGTGATTGATGTTCTCTTCATTGATGTCGGAAACCGACAAATCACCTAAGGCGTGATTGAGCAATCGGCGGCCAAGGGTAATCGACTCTTCACGGCGCATGGTTTTCAGCACTTGACGAATCTTGGTGCGCGCACGTGAGGTCACGACGTAGTTGAGCCATGCTGCATTCGGACGGGCGCCCGGTGCGCTGATGATCTCAATCGTCTGGCCGTTTTTCAGCGCTTTGCTGAGAGGGTAAGGGTTGCGATCGACGCGCGCGCCGACACAGGTGTTGCCGACATCGGTATGCACGGCATACGCAAAATCGACCGCAGTGGCGCCGACAGGCAGCTCCACGATGCGCCCTTTTGGGGTGAAGACGTAAATCTCATCTGGGAAGAGATCCGATTTGACGTTTTCAATAAATTCGAACGAGTTGCCCGCGCTTTGTTGGAGCTCAAGCAGGCTCTGCATCCAGCGCTGCGCTTTGACTTGCGCGGTGGTACCGGTACGCTCGCCATTGCCTTTGTAAGACCAGTGCGCCGCGACCCCTTTGTCCGCCATCTGATCCATATCTTCGGTGCGAATTTGCACTTCGACAGGCACGCCGTGTGGGCCGACCATCGAGGTATGCAAAGACTGATAGCCGTTCGCTTTCGGCACCGCAATGTAATCTTTCATACGCCCCGGGCGAGGCTTGTAGAGCGAGTGCACTTGGCCCAGTACGCGATAGCAGGTGTCAGCGGTGTCCACCACCACACGAAACGCGTAGATGTCCATAATGGTGTGAAAGCGCTGCTCTTTGGTCTTCATCTTGTTGTAGATGGAGAAGAGGTTTTTCTCACGCCCCACTACACGCGCAGACAGGCCCACTTCTTCCAGACGGCCTTCAATTTCGGTGTGGATGCGTTGAATCATCTCTTTACGGTTACCCCGAGCGGCCTTGACGACCTCTTTTAACACGCGATAGCGGTTGGGGTAGAGCGCTTCAAAACCGAGCTCTTCCAGTTCGGTTTTAATATTATGGATACCCAAGCGATGCGCTAAGGGTGAGTAGATTTCGAGGGTTTCGCGTGCGATGCGACGCTTTTTGTCTGGGCGCAGTGCGCCGAGCGTGCGCATGTTGTGCGTGCGGTCTGCCAGTTTGATCAAAATGACGCGGATGTCTTGCACCATCGCAAGGACCATCTTACGAAAGTTCTCAGCCTGAGCTTCCTTGCGATCACGAAACTTGAGCTTATCCAGCTTAGAGACGCCATCGACCAGTTCTGCGACGGTGTTGCCAAACTTCTCTTCTAGCTGCTCTTTGGTGACATCACAATCTTCGATGACATCGTGCAAAAGGGCGGCTTGGAGGGTTTCAATATCCAGGCGCATTTCCGCCAAGATACGAGCAACAGCAACAGGGTGGATGATGTATGGTTCCCCGCTTGAGCGGGTTTGCCCTTCATGGGCATCTTTCGCTACCACATAAGATTGACGCAGAGCCTCAATTTGAGGCTCTGTTAGGTATTCTTGGGCAACGTCTTTGAGGCTATCGAATAGATACAAATTTTAGGCCCGGCAGAGTGTGATGAAGAGGATTATCGACCGTGAGCAATGCTGCTAACAGCGGCAAGTTCAGCGGCTTCTTGCTCTTGCTGCTCTTGACGCTCACGCGCATCTAGGATCTCTTTTGTGATAAGGCTTTCTTCGATTTCGCGCAGAGCGATAACCGTTGGCTTATCGTTCTCTTCTGGCACCAGTGAATCTTTGCCGCCAGTTTGCATTTGACGAGCGCGGCGAGCCGCAATGAGAACTAGGTCGAAACGGTTGCCAACTTTTTCAACAGCGTCTTGAACAGTTACGCGTGCCATAAGGACTCCAAATAGTTAACTAAAATTTTGTATGACGAGAAATTATACAAGATCTCGTAGAGAATAGTCTAGATTCTTATTTCAACAACGCATCCAGCATGCCTTTGTACTTGAGGGCTTGCTTATCTTGCTTGAGGCGTTCGGCGCGAATGATGGCTTTAAAGTCCATCAGCGCGTTATCGAAATCATCATTGATGATCACGTAGTCGTATTCGTTGTAGTGAGAAATTTCCGATTTCGCTTCCGCCATGCGTTTTGCGATCACCGCTTCACTGTCTTGGCCGCGCGCGTTCAGGCGGCGTTCCAACTCACCGTTTGACGGCGGCAGGATGAACAAGCTCTTAGCTTGTGGCATTTGCTCACGAATTTGACGCGCGCCTTGCCAGTCAATGTCGAGGAAGACGTCGATGCCTTTATCGAGGTTTTGCTCAATCCACGGGCGAGAGGTGCCGTAGTAGTTGCCAAACACTTCCGCGTATTCCAAAAACGCACCTTGTTCGATCAGCGCTTCAAACTGCTCTTTTTGCACAAAGTGGTAGTGCACGCCATCTTGCTCACCCGGGCGCATGCCACGTGTCGTGTGCGATACGGACACTTTCATTGCGTAGGTAGGGTTGGTTTCCAGCATGGCTGAAATCAAGCTCGATTTACCCGCGCCGCTGGGCGCAGAAACAATGTATAGGGTGCCTTTGGCCATAAGGTTACGTCCACCATAAGATTCGATGTATTAAAGATAGCACTGACCGCGGGCATAACGTCAGTCAAGAGCGCGATTTCTCTCAACATCGGTGGCGAAAATTCGGCCAGAAAAAGGGAGGCGAAGAGTAGCATGGATCGGACTAAGTGACTAGATCGGATGAAAAATGTGATACGTATCAAAATTGGTTGAAATTTCATCCCATCTCATTACAATTCGCGCAAACGTTTGGCTTGTTGCGGGCATTGCTGCTGGCGATGGGCTATGGCCCTCTTATTTATCTAACGATAGGTTGTATTGTGAGTTCTGACACTGCACTTCCACGCTCAGCCAACGCTGGGTGGCTTGAATCCACTTTTCATATCTCTGCGCGCAAATCGACCCTAGGCACGGAGCTGTACGCCGGGTTTATTACTTTTTTGGCGATGAGTTACATCTTGGCGGTTAACCCCGCGATTTTGGGGGACATCCCAGGCATGGATCGCGGCGCGATTTTTACCGCCACAGCACTGGCGGCGGCGGCAGCCACGCTGATCATGGGCGTGTTTGGTAACTACCCTGTGATGCTGGCGCCAGGCATGAGCATGAATGGCTTCTTTAAAGGCATGCTGCTGAGCGGCTCGGTGGCGCTGGTGTGGCACGAAGCGCTGCTGGGGATCTTCTTCTCTGGAGTGCTCTATCTGATTTTGTCGATGACCCATATTCGCAAGGCGATGATTGAGTCTATTCCAGAAGATCTCAAATTGGCGATCACCGTATCGCTTGGCCTGTTTATCGCCTTTTTGGGCTTGAAAAATGCCGGTATCATCGTCTCGAACCCGATCATCTTGGTCAGCATGGGCAAAATCAATGACCCGCAAGTCATCATTGCCTACATCAGTATCTTTATTGCGCTTGGCTGCATGATTCGTGACATCAAACTGGCGACCTTTATCTCGTTTGTATCGGCGATTGTGCTTACTGTTGTGGCCGACTGGATGCTAGGGACGCAAAACGCCCCCATCCCAGAGAGCCTAGTGGCTGCGCCGCCAAGCCTGTCGGGCAGCGTAGGCGCCATCTTCAATTTCTCAGGGCTGACGGCCGACAAGCTGTTTGATCTGCTGTTTATTGTAGTGATTTTCCTGATTGTCGATTTCTTTGATGGCCTCAGCACCATTGTTGGCGTCGGCCGCGATGCGGGCATCATCGACAAAGATGGCAAAGTGCCGAACGCGCGCTCGGCGCTAGTCGCGGACGCAGGCGGCACCGTGATTGGCTCTGTGCTGGGTACGACTTCAGTCACCGCGTTCTCAGAATCGGGCATTGCCTCTGCACAAGGCGCGAAAACAGGCCTGGCTGCGGTGGTGGTTGCGGGGCTCTTCTTGGTGTCACTGTTCCTCTACCCGCTTTTTTCCATCTTCTCAGCGGCGATGGTCGCCCCG
Organism: Vibrio sp. R10-SG-ISO4; assembly: GCF_059834135.1. NCBI lineage: Bacteria > Pseudomonadati > Pseudomonadota > Gammaproteobacteria > Vibrionales > Vibrionaceae > Vibrio > Vibrio sp. R10-SG-ISO4. The sequence goes on along the minus strand of NZ_JCBDHJ010000007.1, from coordinate 7,477 downwards.
GCGATGGTGGTGGTCGGCATCTACATGATTGGTCGCCTTGGCCAAATCCGTTGGGAGCAAAAAGAGTCTCGCATTGCGGCGTTTTTCACCATCATGTTCACCGTGCTGAGCTTCTCACCGGCCAACGGCATGGCGATGGGCTTTATCAGCTACGCCTTTAGCATGGTGGTAGCAGGCAAAGCCAAGCAGGTTCACCCTGTCATTTATGTGCTGTCTGGGCTGTTTATGGCGTATTTGGTGCTTTTATAATCGGGGAAATGTTGCTTTTATAATTACTGAAATATGAGCGGTAACAGTGATACGAAAGGGCGGTGGATACCGCCCTTTCTCATGTGCCTCGATCTGCGTTTGATAACGCAGCGCGTGCTCCTTGGCGCTAAAGTCATTGCTCACGCCTTGCAGCGCCATCAAACGCGTGCCGCACCGCCCCGTCAAACACGCCATGAAGCTGACGACACTTGAAGCGCTCGACAACGCTGCGGAGTTCAAAGGGTTGCATAGTGTTTACGGGCAGGCGTTGTGAGTGGATGACCTAAAAGATCGATTATCTATAAATGCATATCAAAGGCGACATGTGATGTATAATAACTAATCATTCTTGTGCTTGCGGGATTGTGGTGATATGTTTTTGTATATAATCATTCCTAATTGATGCATTAAGGTATATCGAAATGAGCTATGTAGCAGAGCAGATACTAGACAGTCTTCGAGAAGCTCGGGTACGAAAGGGGTTTAGCCAGAGAGAGTTAAGTGCTCGTTCGGGGGTACCTCAAAGCCATATTTCGAAAATCGAGTCTGGCGGCGTTGATTTAAGAATATCCAGTTTAATTGCACTTGCCCGTGTACTCGAGCTAGAGCTATTGGTTGCGCCTAAAAAGTCCATTCCTGCCATCAAGTCAATCATTCGAAGCAGCCAAGGGATCAGCGACGAAGGTGAGGTAATGTCGCCCGCATATCAGTTAGAGGAAGACGACGATGACTAATTATGTGTCTACGCTCAACGTGTTGCTCTACGGAGAACCTATCGCAACGATCACCAACGTAGGCAATGACAGAACGCTTTTTGCTTTTATGGATTCGTACATTCATGACGAATCGCGGCCAGTGTTGGGGCTGGGTTTTAAAGATTCGCTAGGTGGCTTGCTGACTCACTTTAAACCGACCCAAACCAAGTTAACGCCGTTTTTCTCTAACCTTTTGCCAGAAGAAACCATGCGTCATTACCTGGCAGAGCGTGCCGGAGTGAACCCCGCGCGAGAATTTTTTCTATTGTGGGTGTTAGGACAAGATTTAGCCGGTGCGATCACGGTTGAACCTACTGATGGCGAAGCGCTGCCGCCTAATGTGCATCAAGACATTGACGACGAAACGGAAATTGAATCACCAATGCGTTTTTCATTAGCGGGGGTACAGTTGAAGTTTTCAGCTATACAACAGGCAAACGGTGGTTTGACCATTCCAGCAACCGGTAAAGGTGGTTCTTGGATTGTGAAATTGCCGTCGTCTCGATTTGACGCTGTGCCGGAAAATGAATATTCGATGATGGAGTTGGCTCGAATGTTGGGTATGGATGTACCAGAGACACTGCTACTCCCGATTAACAAGATTGCTAATATTCCAGAGGGTATTGGTAAATTTGGTGACAGTGCGTTTGTGATCAAGCGCTTTGATCGTGCAGGTGATCAAGCCGTACATATTGAAGATTTTGCGCAAGTGTTTGGCGTCTATCCTCAAGATAAATATAAAAAAGCCAGTATGCGCAATATTGCTCAGGTTATCGGCATCGAAGGTCAAGATAAGGACATTGCAGAATTTACCCGTCGATTGGTGTTCAATACCCTAATTGGCAATGCGGATATGCATTTGAAGAATTGGTCTGTGATTTACAAAGACAAGCGCACCGCATCGATTGCGCCTGCCTATGACTTTGTCTCGACCATTCCTTATCTCCCCGATGATAGTGCGTCGCTGAAGGTGAGCCGTAGCAAGAAATTCAGTCATTTCACGCTGGATGAGCTGTCACACTTGGCGGCGAAAGCCATGCTGCCAGAAAAATTGGTGTTAGATACTGCCAAGCAAACCGTGGCAGGCTTTCATGAAATCTGGGCGAAAGAAAAAGCGCATTTACCGCTCACCAAGTCGATGATTGAAGCCATTGAAACACATTTGCGACGCATACCGCTCCGCTAAAATGAGAACCGATGCGTACAAAAATGCAGTGGTGTCAGTCAAAGCCCTGTATTTTCAATGCTCTTCACAAGGTAATGCAGGGCTTTCATGACGCTCTTGGACGGGTACCTTTCTATTTAGGAGCCTTATTCAATATTCTGGATCTGCTCTCTCATCTGCTCAATCAACACTTTCAACTCGACCCCGGATGCGGTGATGTCGGTGCTGATCGACTTCGAGGCGAGCGTGTTTGACTCGCGGTTGAACTCTTGCATCATAAAGTCGAGGCGTCGGCCGCAGGCGCCGCCTTTTTTGAGGATGTTGTTGGTCTCTTTGACGTGAGAGTCGAGGCGATCGAGCTCTTCTGCCACATCGGATTTTTGCGCGAGGAGGATAAGCTCTTGCTCAACGCGGGAAGGGTCGAGCTCGACTTTGGCGTCTTCAAATTTGGCGAACAAGCGCTCACGTTGCCACTCAAGGATCTCGGGCATGCGAGCGCGCACGCGAGTCACTTCTTGTGAGATGGCGTCTAGGCGCTGGGTGATGAGCGCTTTCATGTTGTCGCCTTCGCGTCCGCGAGCGTCGATAAAATCACTGAGTGCACTATCAAAGGCGGCTAACAGGTCTTTGTTGACCGCGTCCATGTCCTGCTCTGGAGTCTCCATCACGCCTGGCCACTGCATCACTTGGAAGGGGTTGATGCGGCTCAGTTCGCCGGTCATGTGCATCACTTGCTCAGCGGCTTTGATGACTTGATTGGCGAGGGTTTCATTGATGGTCAGCTCACCTTTGGCGGCGGGGTTGGCTTCAAAACGCAGGCTACACTCCACTTTACCGCGCGCTAGGCGCTTGCGAAAGCGTTCACGCAGTAGCGGCTCTAGGCCACGAAATTGCTCAGGTAGGCGGAAGTAGGTCTCCAAATAACGTTGGTTGACGCTGCGGATCTCCCATACGGCACTGCCCCAATCGCCTTTGGCTTCGCTGCGCGCGTAGGCCGTCATGCTATAAATCATCGAATTTTCCTATCTATTAATCTGTGAAAATAACGCAGGGAGAGGATAGCAGAAGGTGGGGGGGAGTTCCTAGTTTCGGGGGGAGTTTCTAGTGACTAGTTCCTAGTGCCTAGAGGGGGATAGGGGTGATGGGTAGTGGGGGATGGGTAGAGGGGTGTGAAGGGGGTGAATGGCGGTGGTGGTGAGGGGGTGTTTTGTGCTAGACTCTGGGCCCAATTCTACCGTCATCAAGTCAACAAAGGTAATGCCCATGCGTCCCAATGATCGCAAGGCGGATCAAATTCGCCCAATTAAAATTACTCGCAACTATACCGCTTATGCAGAAGGTTCTGTGTTGGTCGAGTTCGGCAATACCAAAGTGCTGTGTAACGCCACAGTTGAAGAGAGTGTGCCGCGTTGGCTAAAAGGCCAAGGCAAAGGCTGGGTGACGGCCGAGTACGGCATGCTGCCGCGTTCGACACACTCACGCATGCGTCGTGAAGCCTCAAGCGGTAAGCAAGGTGGGCGCACGATGGAAATTCAACGCCTGATTGCGCGCAGCTTACGTGCCGTGGTGGATTTAGAAGCGATGGGCGAGTTTATGATCACCGTTGACTGTGATGTGATTCAAGCCGATGGCGGCACGCGCACGGCGTCTATCTCCGGAGCCAGTGTAGCGTTGGCGGATGCCTTCACGCATCTGATCAATAAAGGCAAACTGAAACAGAGCCCGATGAAAGGCCATGTGGCCGCGGTGTCGGTAGGCTTGCTGGGTGAAGAGGTATTGTGCGACTTGGAGTACGTTGAAGACTCCGCCGCAGACACCGACATGAACGTCGTGATGACTGAAGATGGCCGCATGATCGAAGTGCAAGGCACCGCCGAAGGTGAACCGTTCACCCACGAGCAACTGATGGTCTTGCTTGAGTCGGCCAAGGTCGGCATTGCTGATATTGTCGCCGCGCAAAAAGCAGCCCTAGCAGATTGATTGATAGCTCCCATAGATGGGGGCTATTTTTTTGTCCTCTCTATACATAGAGAGCACTTTTTATCTTTAACCTTTCTTCTAGGAACTAGGAACTAGGAACTAGGAACTAGGAACTAGGAACACATCGAGAGAAAATAATGAAAGCATACCAGCGTGAATTTATTGAGTTTGCACTTGAGAAACAAGTTCTTAAGTTTGGTGAGTTTACTTTGAAATCTGGCCGTAAGAGCCCGTACTTCTTTAACGCTGGACTTTTCAATACCGGTCGTGATTTGGCGCGCTTAGGGCGTTTTTACGCCGCCGCGCTCGCGGACTCTGGCATCGAGTTTGATGTGCTGTTTGGCCCTGCGTACAAAGGCATCCCGATTGCGACCACCACGGCGGTGGCACTGGCGGATCACCACGACATCGACACGCCTTACTGTTTTAACCGTAAAGAAGCGAAAACCCACGGTGAGGGCGGCAACTTAGTCGGCAGCCCGCTGGAAGGTCGCATTATGTTGGTGGACGATGTGATCACCGCTGGCACCGCGATTCGTGAATCGATGGAAATTATCCAAGCAAGCGGCGCCGCACTGGCGGGCGTATTGGTGGCGATTGACCGCCAAGAAAAGGGCAAAGGCGAGCTCTCTGCGATTCAAGAAGTCGAGCGCGACTTTGGCTGCGCGGTGATCTCCATCGTCAGCCTTGGCGATTTGGTGACGTACTTGGAAGAGCAAGGCGACGCGGCAGAGCACCTCGCCGCCGTGAAAGCGTACCGCGCGGAGTATGGGATTTAAGTGCCTAGTTTCTAGTGGCGAGTTCCTAGAGGGGATTGGCCACTATTTACTTATGGCGTATTCCGCTTTACTTGTACCGTACGCCTTTCTCTGCGTTTTCGTCTTGCATGGTTTTGTAGCGTTTGTGTAGCCACATCCATTGCTCTGGGGCGCGGAGGATCACCTCTTCCACGTGGCGGTTCATGTAGGCGGCGGCCGCGACTTCGTCTTTTTGTGGGTAGTCTTTCTCTACCGATTTGTTGGCGATGATCTCATAGCGCCCGTCGTCATTGCGAAAGCCTGAACCCATTACAATCGCCGCTTTACTGGTGTACGCTAAGATGCTGGTGCCTGTAGTAGTGCAGGCATCGGGAACGGCAAAAAAGGGCACAAACACCGATTTGTTGCGGCCGTAATCATGATCCGGTAAGTAAAACAGCCGCTCACCACTGCGCATGACGCGAATCATCTGTTTGAGATCTTTTCTGTCGATCAAAACGTTGCCGTTGTGCGAGCGACCCCAGTGCTGAATAAAGTTGTATGCAGGATTATTGTGCGGGCGAAACGCGCCATAGCCACCTAGCCCCAGCACCGCAAACGCGCGCGCGGTGATCTCTAGATTGAGTGCGTGGACGCAGCAAAGCAGCACGCCCTGTTTCTGTTCATTGTATTGATGCAGCAACTCGACATCTTTCGCCACGATTCTGCGCTTAAAGCGCCAGGTGGGCCAAAACCAAGTGATGCCGGTTTCAATCAGCGCGAGACCGGTGTTTTTGAAGTTCTCCTCAACCATCGCCTCAATCTCATCTTGCGCCTTATCTGGGAAGGCGAGCTCAAGATTGCGCTTGGCGACATCAACGCGCTTTTTGCCTAAACGCATACCGAGTTTGCCGAGCCCTCGGCCGAGTGCATAAAGCAGTCGATACGGTAGCAGGTTAACCACTATCGCCAGCAAGCCAAAGCCAAGCCAAACGCCCCAATGGCGTGGGTGAAGTAAAGACCAAGAAAACTTGGGCGGCTGGTGTTTATCGTTGGTTGTCATGAATTAGTCCAATTGCGCACTGAGCAGTGCCCAGTACTCATCAAAGTTTGCTGTGGGGTGGTACTTAAAATCAGAGCGCACAAAGCGGTTCAAGCTGCCTTCGACTTGGCCAAGCAGTTGCGCGGCGAGGATCATTTCATCCACAGGAAAGGCTTTCCCTTCACGCAGTTTACGCTCACGCAGGATCTGACGCAGTGAGGTTTCAATGCGCTCATACAACTGGTTGATGCGATCGCGCAGGCGCTCATTTTCAAACATCAATGCATGGCCAGACAAAATTCGGCTCAGTCCCGGGTTGCGCTCGGCAAAGGCGAGAATGAGCTGTAACACCAAACGCAGACGCGTCAGGGTATCCTTCTCTTCATCCAAAATACGATTGATGCGAGACATTAAAGACTCTTCAATAAACTCGATCAAGCCTTCAAACATGCGCGCTTTGCTGGGAAAGTGGCGATACAAGGCCGCTTCTGACACGCCGACTTGTTTGGCGAGTTTCGCGGTGGTGATGCGTGAGGCGCCGTCACTGGACTCCAGCATTTCGGCAAGGGCTTGCAATATTTCGTCGCGGCGGTTGGTTTTTTTTGTTCCTGCCATGAACCTCTTCCTTTTTTATAACCACAGTTTATAAGAACTGTCACACCAGGAGCGCGGCGTTCAGAGGGGCTGAAAACGCAAAGCGCACACTGAGTGCGAGCGCGGCTGGGGCTCAACCAACCGCGTTGTCTGATGAATAGGTTGAAATCACTCGCTGGTTGGCGCGAGTTTGTCATTAATAATGGTGAGGATCTGCGTTGCGATATCCTGTTTGGACGCAAGCGTAAGTGATTGCTCACCCTCTTTCCAGTATACGGTGATAGCGTTGTCGTTGCTATTAAACCCTTGCCCCGCGACTGAGACATCGTTAGCACAAATGAGATCGAGGTTTTTCTTAACCAACTTGCTTTTTGCGTAGTGGGCGACGTCCTGCGTTTCGGCGGCAAAGCCAACAGTAAAAGGTCGATGCTCATTGAGTGCCGCGACGCTGGCAACAATGTCGGGGTTTTTCACCATCTCAATCGACATCGCATCGCTTTGGTCGGTTTTTTTGATTTTCTGCGTGGCAACCTGATGAGGACGATAGTCGGCCACCGCGGCGCAGCCAATAAAGACATCGTGTGAGCGAGCATGCTCAAGTGCCGCGTCGTACATCTCTTGCGCGCTTTGCACGTCTATACGGGTAACGCCGCTCGGCGTTGAGAGCGAGACAGGGCCGGCAATCAGCGTCACGCGGGCACCGAGCGCCGCGGCCTCGCTGGCCAGTGCAAAGCCCATTTTTCCTGAGCTGTGGTTAGAGATATACCGCACCGGATCAATCGCCTCACGGGTCGGGCCCGCGGTGATGAGCACAGAGCGCCCTGCCAGTGGTTTAGGGCCAAAAAATTGCTCGCAGCGCTCAACCAGCTGCATTGGCTCTAACATGCGACCCGGGCCGACGTCGCCACACGCTTGCTCGCCAGCCGCGGGGCCCCAAATCATCATACCGCGACGC
>NZ_JCBDHJ010000006.1:0-11304 GCF_059834135.1 Vibrio sp. R10-SG-ISO4 | reverse complement strand
ACACGTTCGTGTTCCTTCCTAGTTATGATTCGCCACGATCAGAATTGATCGAGACGCGCCAGAAATTGCTATTTTATGCGCCAACGTCCGTCAGCGCAATATTTCGACGCCTTGATCTTTAAAAAAAGCACACACTTTTTCTACGATCAAGCCGCTTCATTAATAACCTCGCTCTGCAACAATTTTGTCTGCAAAGTTTTTCGGTACTTCAGCGTACTCATTAAACTCCATAGAGTAAGACGCACGGCCTTGAGTCGCAGAACGGAGGTCTGTAGCGTAACCAAACATCTCAGAGAGTGGCACTTGGGCACGGATAATTTTAATACCCGCAACACCATCGTCCATACCTTCAATCATACCGCGACGGCGGTTTAGGTCACCTACAACGTCACCCATCCAATCTTCAGGAGTGGTGACTTCAACATTCATCATCGGCTCAAGAAGTACAGGTTGTGCTTCTAATGAACCCTTCTTGAATGCCATCGAGCCAGCGATCTTAAACGCCATCTCGTTAGAGTCAACATCGTGGTAAGAACCGTCGAACAAGGTCGCTTTAATATCTAGTACAGGGTAGCCTGCTAGAACACCACTGTTCATTTGCTCTTCGATACCTTTCGCTACCGAGCTGATGTATTCCTTAGGAACCACACCACCCACGATTTCGTCGACAAAGACAAAACCCGCACCCGGTTCAGAGGGCTCTAGTTTGATCCATACGTGACCATATTGACCACGACCACCAGATTGGCGAACAAACTTGCCTTCCACTTCCGCGCTGCCGCGGATCGTTTCACGGTAAGCCACCTGAGGTTTACCTACGTTGCAGTCAACGCTGAACTCACGCTTCATTCGGTCAACGATGATATCTAGGTGAAGCTCACCCATACCCGAGATCAAGGTTTGACCGGTTTCATCATCCGTTTCGACGCGGAATGAGGGATCTTCTGCAGCCAGTTTACCCAGCGCAATCGCCATCTTTTCTTGATCGGCAACAGAGCGTGGCTCTACGGCAATCTGAATCACTGGAGCAGGGAATTCCATGCGCTCTAGGATCATCTTGTGGTTCGCATCACAAAGCGTATCACCCGTGGTGACATCTTTCAGGCCAATCGCTGCCGCAATATCACCCGCGCGGATTTCTTTGATCTCTTCACGCTTGTTGGAATGCATCTGAACGATACGCCCAAAGCGCTCTTTCTTCTGCTTCACTGAGTTGTACACAGCATCGCCTGAGTTGACGACACCTGAGTAAACGCGCATGAAGGTAAGCGTGCCAACAAACGGGTCGGTGGCAATTTTAAATGCCAACGCTGAAAACGGTTCGTTATCGTCAGCATGGCGCTCAACGTCGTTTTCGTTCTCATCGATGCCTTTGATAGCAGGTACATCGATCGGTGATGGTAGGTATTCCACCACGGCATCCAGCACGGCTTGCACGCCTTTGTTCTTAAACGCACTACCACAAGTGGCCAATACGATTTCGTTATTCAGTGTACGAGTGCGAAGCGCTTGCTTGATTTCACTCTCGGTCAACTCACCTTCTTCAAGGTATTTGTCCATCAACTCTTCGCTGGCTTCCGCTGCTGATTCAACTAGGTTACTGCGCCACTCTTCAGCCAGATCAACCATATCTGCTGGAATCTCTTCATAATTGAAGGTCATACCTTGGTCAGCTTCGTTCCAGTTGATCATCTTCATCTTGATAAGATCAATCACGCCTCGGAACTCATCTTCCGCACCAACGTTAAGTTGGATAGGCACAGGATTGGCGCCCAAACGAGTCTTGATTTGCTTAACGACACGAAGGAAGTCAGCGCCTGCACGGTCCATCTTGTTGACGAACACCATGCGAGGGACATGATACTTATCTGCTTGACGCCAAACCGTTTCCGATTGCGGCTCAACACCAGATGAACCACAGAAAACGACAACGGCGCCGTCGAGTACGCGCAACGAGCGCTCTACTTCGATGGTAAAATCAACGTGTCCAGGAGTATCAATGATGTTAATGCGGTGATCTTGGAATTGCGCTTCCATACCACGCCAGAAAGTGGTCGTGGCAGCGGAGGTGATAGTGATACCACGCTCTTGCTCCTGCTCCATCCAGTCCATGGTAGCAGCGCCATCGTGAACCTCACCAATCTTATGAGAAAGACCAGTGTAGAATAGAATACGTTCACTTGTGGTGGTTTTACCTGCGTCTACGTGAGCGACGATACCAATATTACGGTAGCGCTCAATCGGTGTTTTACGAGCCACGATAGAATCCTCTTCAATTGGGATATAGGGACTATTGCTATGTCGAAACGACAGAACGAAGAATGCTCGAGTTGAGCGTGGGCGTCTTCAGTTAACGATGTCGCGCTTTAGATGAGCGATTTTCTGTGTTTCAGATATAGCAATAGTTCCTAGCTTGCGCATAGGAACTATTGAAGTGCTGCGAGAGATCTCGCAGCACGATAAAGGTATTACCAACGGTAATGTGCGAACGCTTTGTTTGCGTCAGCCATGCGGTGAACGTCTTCACGTTTCTTAACCGCAGTACCTTTGTTCTCAGACGCGTCTAGCATTTCAGCAGCTAGGCGTTGAGCCATAGATTTTTCACCACGCTTACGCGCAGCTTCAACCAACCAACGCATAGCAAGTGCGTTACGGCGAACCGGACGAACTTCTACAGGTACTTGGTAAGTTGAACCACCTACACGGCGAGATTTAACCTCTACCGCTGGGCGAACATTTTCAAGAGCTTCTTCAAATACAGCTAAGTGATCTTTACCAGATTTCTCAGCCATAGTGTCTAGTGCAGTGTAAACAATTTTCTCTGCAGTAGATTTCTTACCGTCAACCATTAGGATGTTAACGAATTTTGCCAGCAGTTCAGATTTGAACTTTGGATCTGGAAGGATCTTACGCTGACCGATGACGCGACGACGTGGCATGGATTTTCTCCGTTGTCTTCTTCAGGTTATCCAAAACTTTTCAGTTTCTTCAAAAATTAAATATAATTTAGTGTTTGGCCTTACTTAACGGATACCATTAAGATTTTGGACGCTTAACACCGTACTTAGAACGACCTTGTTTACGGTCGTTAACGCCAGCACAGTCTAGTGCGCCGCGAACTGTGTGGTAACGTACACCCGGAAGGTCTTTTACACGACCGCCGCGGATTAGAACAACTGAGTGCTCTTGAAGGTTGTGGCCTTCACCACCGATGTACGAAGTCACTTCGAAGCCGTTCGTTAGACGAACACGACATACTTTACGAAGTGCTGAGTTAGGTTTTTTAGGTGTAGTAGTGTAAACACGAGTACATACACCACGTTTTTGTGGACACGCTTCTAGTGCAGGCACGTTGCTTTTAACAACTTGCTTTGCACGAGGCTTACGTACCAACTGGTTAATAGTTGCCATTAACTAGCTCCTGATTTACTTGAAAGTAAGCTTTGTGAAAAATCTATCCCGAATCACGAATGGTAATTAGGGACGCAAAATTCTATGCAGCAGTGAGAGGTGTGTCAAGAAATATACGGATCTTTTTTGTCCACTTTCCCCCGATAGGCCAGTGATGACTCAATCCCAAGTCAGCGATGTCTCGTGAGAGACCGTCAGGTCAACAAACTCACCGTGGTCAATCAGACGATAAGATGGGCTCAAACGTGACGTCATACCGCGCGCCGATGCATCACTGTGTAAGACGTGAACCTGATGCGCCTTAAGCGCTGTAAAAAGGGGGCTATGCATGGTCGCGCCGTAGATCGCCTCTTCAATCAGTATCAAGTCATCTTGTGTAGGATGGGCAATACGCAGCGCGTCTGCCAACGCGGATTGTGATTTAATAATATGAAGCATGTTACCTCTTAGAACGACAGCAGCGCCGACGCTTTTGCCAACTCGGCTTGTATTTCAGAAACCGAGAGAGGCCTAGCATCGATAACGAGATCGGCATGCGATAGACCCCGTTCAGATAACGATACGGCGCAGACAAACACATCCTCTATGTCATAAAGCTCAAACAGCTTCATCATAGGTGCGTACTCTTTACAGAGTATGTAACTGGCTTGCTGCCCTTGCAGTAACTGATACACACCATCGCCACTGAAGATGACGGCAATCGATTCACAGTACGCCGATGCGGCCATCAATGCATCGATGCCTTCTCGACCTGAGGCGGTGGCATGAGGTGCACTGCGAAAGAAATACGTGAGCTGACTCAAAACTGCACCACCCTATCTTGACTCAACATCGCCTCAGCAAGACTACCTAGCCCCGCTTGAACAAAACCTTCACTGAGGTTGCTGTTTGGTAGTGCATGCAGTGTAGCTTCATCGTCACTGACAATTCCGCGGCGTAGCGCGGCGGCCACACAGGTTTCAAGACGCACGCCATGCTCGGCAGCCAGTGCTTGCCATGCTTGGGTTAAATCCCACTCATCATTGGCGGGCACCACGAGACGACTGGCATTGCTAACGCCATCTTGATAAAAAAACACGCTCACCAATTGATGGCCTTTTTCGATTAACGCGAGGGCAAACTGGTAGGCACTGCGCGCAGACTGCGTACCATACACACCGCCATTCACGACCAAGGTGTAACTCAATGCGCTCATCTTTCGTCTTCTTCCGTTTTACGCTGACGGATATAGAGATACACGGTGTGCTTAGAGATATTCAAACGGTCGGCAACACGGTTGATCGCGTCTTTAATGTCAAAAATGCCCTTATCAAACAACTCCATCACGATTTGGCGATTTTTGGTGTTATTCGATACTGATTTGTCAGCATTGATCTCTTCAATGGTGCGCTCAACCGTCTGATCCACCAGCTCTTCAACATCGCTCGCAAAGTTAACCGATGAAGCGGCTTGTTTGGCTTCTTCGGTCGGCATAAACGATTGCAGCACTTGCGAGAAGGGCGCATCCAGGTTGACGTTGATACACAAAAGGCCAATCACCCGGTTCTCGCCATTGCGAATAGCAACGGTGATAGACTTCATGAGCACACCGCCTTTCGCGCGCGTAAAGTAAGAGCGAGAGAAGTTACGCTCTGATCCTTCGATATCACGCAGCATTTTCAACGCCAAATCGGTGATCGGCGATCCCACTTGGCGTCCGGTGTTTTCGCCATTGGCAATCTTAATCGCAGAGGTGTTGAGATCTTCCAATGAGTGCAAAACGATCTCACAGAATGGGCCGATTAAGCTTGCGATGCCATCCACCACGGCTTCATACGAGCGCAGAATGATCTTGTCGTGCTCACTAAATGGCATCACGTTGACAGATTCCATTTCAAGCAACATATCGGTATTTAGTGTTTCTGTAGTGGTCACTTTCTAGCCTTAGAGCGAAAAATCAACAAATTGCTGTAAGTTTATCAGAAATTTTGAAAATCAGATCCCGTAAACCGAGCATCTAGTGACTTAGAACAAATAAATCGCGTCTATCCGTGTGCGCGGGCGCATCTCTGAACGCTATCCTCACCTGAACGATCCCATCGCCAACTAGTATCGAACGCTGCTTTGGAAGGGTAGAAAAAAGCCCGGCACATGGCCGGGCTCCAATAAGAGAATAACCGCAGAAGATTACTGCGCGGCTTCTTCACCGTTTTCAATCTTAAGTAGCTCAACTTCAAACACGAGTGTTGAGTTCGCCGGAATCGATGGGGTGTCCTGCTCGCCATACGCCAACTCTGGCGGAATCACGAATTTGAATTTTGAGCCAACAGGCATGAGCTGTACGCCTTCGGTCCAACCTGGGATCACTCGATTGAGTGGGAAGGTGGCTGGCTCGCCGCGATCGTATGAGCTGTCAAATTGAGTACCATCGATCAGCGTACCTTTGTAATGCACCTGCACGGTATCGGTATCTTTTGGTTGCTCACCTTCCGCTGCCGTCATCACTTGGTACAACAAGCCAGATTCTGTCTTCACGACACCGTCTTGCTGTTCAAATTCAGCGCGGAATTCATCACCTGCCGCTTTCGCTGCTTGCGCTTTTTCAGCGGCTTGCTTTTGCATGGTTTCTGCTACACGTTGATCCAACGCTTCTAGCGCAGCACGCGTCTCTTCTTCGCTCAGTTCGGGGTTGCCCGCAAACACATGCTCAATCCCTTTTAGAACCAGGTCTTTGTTGAGGGAAATGCCAATTTCGTTTGGCTTATCAAGACTGGTGCTCAGGTAGTTAGCAAACGACACACCGATAGCATACGCCGCTTTATCGTCTTCGGTTTTAAAGTGAACCGCTTTTCCTGTCTCTGCTTGAACTTGTTCAGCAGCTGGGGCAGTGTCGGTTTTTGGCTCTTCGTCTTTTTGACAGCCAGCCGCTAGCGCAACCGTTGCAGCAAGCAGTGACACTTTAAAAATAGATTTCATTAAACTCTCCAAATTGAAGCATTTTGTCTTTGTGCACAAATCTTTAAGAAAGAGTGGTGTGCAATTACATGTTGTACCAATATAACCAATATACGGCTTAATTAAACCAAACCAAGCGGATATTTGGACCTAATGCGGATAATTTTTAACAAGGTCATCATTGTTGTTGTCATTTCAGCGTTAATAAATGGCTGTTTTTACTCTTCGAGTGACGTTCAGCGCTGGGAGATTGAACCCAATGGCGCCACGAGCTTTGCATTAAGCCGTGATGCTCGCTTCGCCCTGCTCTATTCCAAAGAGCATCAACTTGTCCTATGGGATTTAGTGGAGAGCCAACCTCTGGCCTCACTGGGTGAGCAAGACCCTCAAGCCAGTACCGTATCCACCATTCGCATCTCCGACAATGGCCGCTTTGCCGTGACCGCCACGCAAATCAATTTCGCGGTGTGGGATTTAGCGTGGACGCAAGCGCAAGGTCTGTGGTCAATATCCGACGGACTGATACGCGATATCGACATCGCCAGCAATGGCGAACAGGTATTACTTGGGCTCTCCAATGGTAAAGCGATTTACGTCAACTTAGTCACCGGACGTCGTCTTGAGTTCCTCGCGCACAATGAAAAAGTCAATTCTGTTGCGCTGTCGCCCAATGGGCGCTTTGCGCTGTCTGGCGGCAACGATTACACCGCTTACTTATGGGACACCAATACCGGGCAAATTCTAAAAACCTTTGAGCATGAGCAGCGCATTAATCGTGTTGCTTTGCATCGCGATGCCAAGTTTGCGTTCACTTCTGATGGTGGCAATCAAGCGTTCATTTGGGATTTAAGCACCGGCGAACAACACGCTCAACTGCGAAGTTTCTCACGGCAGCTTATTTTCTCTAGCGCCCGCTTTTCTGATGATGGGCAAAAGCTCGTAACAGGCACACCGTCGAGTCGAATTATGGTGTGGGACGTCAATAGCGGAAAGCGCATCGACGGCTTTGAAGCCGTACCACTAAAAGATGCTCGCCCTCCTCGCGCAGTGGTGTATGATGCTGCCTTTGATAACCGAGGGCGTGTCATTTCTGCAACATCCGCAGGCATTGCCCAAGCTTGGCAGCTAGATGAGTAATACGATGAGCGAAACACTTATTGAACAACTAGAAAACCGCATCAATGACTTGGAGTGCCAACTTGCCTTCCAAGAACAAACGGTAGAGAGCCTCAACATTGCACTTAGCCAGCAGCAATTACTGATCACCAAAATGCAGGATCAGATGAAATACGTTGTCGGTAAAGTGAAAAACATGGACAGCTCGAATCTGGCTGACCCTTCAGAAGAGACGCCGCCTCCCCATTACTGATCGTCATAGCCACATTGCATTGCAGGCTATAAGCCTCTCGGTAAGGCTAACCAAACACATAAGCAATCACGGCGCCCGCCACCACGAGACAGCCGCCCATGCGTCTTAAGTGGTGGTCTGATTGCTCGCTGATCTGGGCAATCATGGCTCGCCACCCTTTGGGCGCGATTAATGGCCCTAGCCCTTCGACTATCAACACAATGCCCAGTGCCAGCCACAATGAGTTAGACATCCTCAGCTCCTTTTCCCGCGCCACGTGCGCATGCAAACGCTCAGGCGGCGACAATGGTAAACCATCCTATGAGAGACAAAAAAATAAAGGCTCCGTCATAACGGAGCCTTTATTCATCAATAGCGAATTACTTCGCGGCGGCACCCGCAGAGTTGTTCATGTATTTAAAGAACTCACTCTTAGGATCCAAGACCAGAATATCACTCTTATCGCTGAACGATTTCTCGTAAGCTTTAAGCGAACGTAGGAACCCATAGAACTCAGGGTCTTTATTGTACGCTGACGAGTAGATTTTCGCCGCTTGTGCATCCGCTTCACCTCGCGTCACACGCGCGGTTTTGTCTGCTTCCGCAAGGATAGTCGCCACTTCAAGTTCGGCTTGTGCGCGAATCACTTCCGCTTTTTCGCGGCCTTGAGAGCGGTGCTTACGCGCCACTGACTCACGCTCTGCACGCATACGGCGATAGATAGACTCACTGATCTCATCAGGTAGGTTGATTTTCTTCATTCTGAAGTCAACCACACGAACACCCAAGTCTTTCAGTGCGCTGCGACGCGTGTCGTTCAGCACTTCTTGCATGATTTGGTCACGCTGACCATCAATCTCAAGTGCCTCTTTGGCCGCTTCAGTCGTGACGACATCCGCATCTGCACTGTCAGGTAGAACGTCGTTGTTACGCGGACCTGACACGATCTGTTTGATCTCACGAGCACCGATTTCAGAACGCAATACGTCAGTGACTTTACGCTCAAGGAGCGCTTCCGCCGTCAGCGTATTACCACCACCGGTCGCCAAGTAGTATTGACCGAAATCTTCGATACGCCACTTAACGTAGGAATCGATGATGACGTCTTTTTTCTCAGAGGTCACGAAGCGGTCTGAACGGCCGTCCATGGTCTGAATACGTGCATCGAGTGTTTTAACACGATCGAACATCGGCATTTTGAAGTGCAGACCCGGCTCGTAAATGCGAGACACATCGTTGTTGTCTTTCAGCACTCGACCAAATCGAATCACGATACCGCGCTCGCCTTCAGGAATGACAAATAAAGACATCAACATCAGAGCCAATGCAACGACTAATACAGGGATCATTAACTTACGCATTCTTAGTATCTCCCTTGACGTGAATCAGTTGAACGAGATGAGGTGTCTGAAGTGGTATCAGTACGCTGGGATTCAAGCTCAATTTGATCATAACTAGAAGATGACTTAGTACTGCGCTTTGTTGACACTTGATCTTGACCCGCCAACTTATCAATAGGCAAGTACAAGAGGTTGCCGCTCGATTCGGAATCAATCAGCACTTTCGATGAACGGGTGTAAACCTCTTCCATCGCATCTAGGTACAGACGATTACGCGTGACTTCCGGCGCCGCTTGGTACTCAGGCAACAGTTTTTCAAACTGAGCAACCTGACCTAGGGCCTCGTTAGTAATACGCTCGTTGTAACCTTGCGCTTCTTTCTTCAAACGCTCCGCCCGACCGGTCGCTTTTGGCAAGATTTCATTCTTGTACGCTTCCGCTTCTCGGATGAAACGCTCTTCATCCTCTCGAGCTGCGATCGCATCATCAAAAGCGTCTTTCACTTGCTCTGGTGGACGTGCAGATTGGAAGTTGACATCAACAATGACTAAGCCCATATCATAGCTGTCGACAATGTCGTTCAACGTTTCTTGAGTACTTTGACGGATTTGCTGACGACCACTGGTCAAAATGCTATCCATCAATGAGTCACCAATCACAGCGCGCAACGCAGAGTCGGTCGCTTGGCGTAAGCTGTCATCAGCGTTGGTCACTCGGAACAGGTACTTATAGGGTTCCGCGACACGGTATTGAACGTCCATCGCCACCGTGACGACGTTTTCGTCTTTGGTCAGCATCAAACCTGAAGAGCGCAACGAACGAATCGCTTGCACGTTCACCGGGGTCACTTCGTCAATAAAGCGAGGACGCCAGTTCAAACCAGGATCGACCACGCGATCATATTTACCGAGGCGCAACACAACACCGCGCTCCGCTTCGCCGATAGTATAGAAACCTGCAAAGAACCAAATTGCGACCGCGATCGCAGCGATAATGCCAAAGCCGATTGCTCCGCCACCACCGATAGACGGTCCTTTACCGCCTCCTTTACCACCAAACTTTCCACCCAGTTTCTGACTCAGTTTGCTAAACACTTCGTCTAAGTCTGGCGGTCCTTGATCACGGCCACCTTTGTTACCGCGATTATTGTTACCCCACGGGTCATTATCGCGGCCATCGTTGCCGTTGTTATTACCAGGCTCATTCCACGCCATTAGAAAGCTCCATCATTTGATATGACGTTATACTGTAGCAGTCATTTAAGTAACTATAAAGTCACGTAAAACTGCCCCTTCTCTTTTTTCAAGTCTAGACCAATCCGCTTGTTGCATTCGAATCTCGATCAACAAGTCACCATCGGAATCATACTCTTCCTGTTGAATACATTTCATCTGGAAGAATGTACTACGAATTCGCCCTTGATGTTGTGGCGGGATTCGCAGTTGGTACTGAACCATTTGGCTAGAGAGACGCTCGGTAAGAGCCTCAAACAGCAATTCAATACCCACGCCTTCCATTGCCGATACCCATACAGCACGAGGAGTGCCTTCCTCATCTCTTTCTATACGAGGTTTCTGGTCTTCTAGATTGTCTATCTTATTCATCACCAGCAAAGCTGGGACTTCATGGGCATCAATTTCTTCAAGTACCACATGAACTGCATGAATATTCTCACGAAAACGGTCGTCACTGGCATCGACAACATGTAACAAAATGTCAGCTTCTTGCGTCTCTTGCAGCGTCGCTTTAAAAGCGGCGACCAGATCGTGTGGTAAATGACGAATAAATCCAACCGTATCCGCTAAGATTGCTGGACCGACATCGGCCAAGTCTATTTTTCTCAGCGTTGGATCAAGCGTGGCAAACAGCTGATCAGCAGCGTAAACGCCCGCTTCAGTGATTCGGTTGAATAGGGTAGATTTCCCTGCGTTGGTGTATCCAACAAGGGAGACGGTTGGGATTTCCGCTCGACTTCTAGCTCGGCGACCTTGTTCGCGCTGCTTGGCCACTTTCTCTAGGCGGCGCAAGATGGCTTTAATCCGATCACGCAATAAACGTCGGTCAGTCTCTAACTGAGTTTCACCTGGACCACGTAACCCGATCCCACCTTTTTGTCTTTCAAGGTGAGTCCAACCTCGAATCAGTCGCGTTGAGATATGACGCAACTGCGCCAGTTCCACTTGCAACTTGCCTTCGTGAGTACGAGCGCGCTGAGCAAAAATATCTAAGATCAAACCCGTACGGTCCAATACTCGACATTGACACAGCTTT
>NZ_JCBDHJ010000005.1:0-43337 GCF_059834135.1 Vibrio sp. R10-SG-ISO4 | reverse complement strand
CCCCTAAGGTGTTAACCCAATTTAGCCAGCAGTTGGCGGACGATTTCGCCCTCACCATCGAGCGCTTTATGGCACTGCAAGCAATGGGCAGCCCTTCGGCCAGACAAGACATCAAGACGTTAAAACACGCCGTGCTCTCACGCCCTGCGCCTAATCCAAACGCCCTGATGACCGGGCTCACCTTGCTCGCCGACTGCGACTACCGCCACCAGCTCGCGGCGATCTCACAACCCACACTGCGCCTGTACGGCCGACTCGATGGTCTCGTACCCGCCAAAGTGGCCAAAGACGTCAGCGCCCTGATGCCACACAGCACCAGTCATCTCTTCACCGCCTCCTCACACGCGCCCTTTATCACCGAGTTCGACCACTTCTGCCAAATCATTAAAGAGTGGGTGGAGTAAGTTCCTAGAAAAAGAAGTGCCTAGAAAAAACAAGTTCCTAGTTCCTAGAAGTCAGTGACTGGAAAAACAAATACCGAATTCCTGACGTCCACCCTCTAGGCACTAGGAACTCTCCCCTCTAGAAACTAGAAACTTCCCCTCAACTTTTCCGTCTACTGGTCGATAAATAATCGATACCAGAGAATCACCGTGTGTGGTGAGGATTTGGTTGGGTGTGAGGAAGATAGCTATGCTCGTTTCACCAACGAATGTCAGTGTTCCACTCATCGCCCCATCGGTTAATGTGCAAACGGAGCAAGCGGCGCGGGAGAACAAAGTTCGCGAGCCGATTGGTCCGACAATGGCATTAGCCAAGAGCAACGCTGAGCGGAAAGTGAAAGCCGACGATAAGCGACGCCGTGACGCCTCTTGGGATCCCTCAGAGCACCCGAGCTATGAGATGGATGAGAGTGAAGAGTCACGCGCCGCGATTCGTGAAGAGCCGAAAGATAGACTCGATAGGCTGTTTGAGCTGCTGTCACTGGCCAGCTACAGCGAGCACCAAGGTAAAGGCTACGCCATGCGTTTTCGCTTGCCGAAACGCATAATCGATGCGGCGATAACTGAAGGCCAAATGGAAAAGCGTCGGACCGTGATTAAATTTCACTACGGTCATGCCGTGGCCCCCAATACGCCGTCAGATGTCATTGCGGTATTGTAGTACTGAGCGACACTGTGCTTGGAAGCTCCAAACACCGCTCGGAAATGCCGAAAAAAATTCCCCGCCGTGGCGGGGATTTTCTTGGTGATGCTGGGTTTGGGGTTTAGGGTTATGGGTAGTGGGTTTGGGGTTAGCGCTTTGCTTTGGCGAACGCGGCGGCAAAGGCTCCGCCCATCGCTCCCCCTATCGCACTATCGCCTTGGCTCGCTTTGCTGGCATGCTCACGCGAGCGGCCATTCGATGGTCCCTGACGACGCGGCGCATTGGCGCGGCGCTCTTGCCCTGGCTCATCATTAAGACGCATCGACAAGCCGATACGCTTACGCGCAGCGTCCACTTCCATCACTTTCACTTTGACAATATCGCCGGCTTTCACCACATCACGAGGGTCCGCGACATAGCGATCCGTCAACGCTGAGATATGCACTAAGCCATCTTGGTGTACGCCAATGTCGACGAAGGCGCCAAAGTTGGCCACGTTCGACACCACCCCTTCCAGCACCATACCCGGTTCCAGATCGGTGATTTTGTTGACACCTTCAGCAAAGGTCGCGGTTTTAAACTCAGGGCGAGGATCTCGGCCCGGTTTGTCGAGTTCTTTGATGATGTCGGTCACCGTTGGCAAACCAAAATGCGCATCGGTGTAATCCACCGCACGCAGATCGCGCAGGAACGCACTGTCGCCAATCAGCGATTGAAGCGCTACGCCATTTTTTTCAGCGATATTTTTCACCACAGGGTACGCTTCTGGGTGCACCGCTGACGCATCGAGTGGGTTTTTGCCATCCATAATGCGCAAGAAACCGGCACACTGTTCAAATGCTTTGGGCCCCAAACGCGCGACTTTTTTCAAGGCGCTGCGCGTATCAAATCGGCCATGTTCATTGCGGTATTCGACAATGTTTTGCGCCAGCGTGCTGCTTAGGCCCGCCACACGCGTCAAGAGCGCCGATGACGCGGTATTGACATCCACACCGACCGCGTTCACACAGTCTTCCACCACCGCGTCCAAACGCTTGGCCAACATTGCTTGGCTCACGTCATGTTGATACTGACCAACACCAATCGATTTAGGATCGATTTTTACTAGCTCAGCCAAAGGGTCTTGCAAGCGACGCGCAATCGACACTGCGCCGCGCAGCGATACGTCCAGATCGGGGAACTCTTTCGCCGCGAGCTCAGACGCCGAGTAGACCGAGGCACCCGCTTCACTGACCATGATTTTCTGCACTTTCAATCCGTAGCGCTTGAGCAGATCCGCGACAAAGCTGTCCGTCTCACGCGAGGCGGTGCCGTTACCGATTGCAATCAAATCCACCTGATGCTGCTTGACCAGCGCAGCCACCACTTGGCCTGCTTTGTCGTATTGGTTTTGTGGCGGATGCGGATAGATGGTCTCAGTGGCCAGCACTTTACCTGTGGCATCCACCACGGCAATTTTGGAGCCGGTACGCAGACCCGGGTCGAGACCGAGTGTCGCGCGCGGGCCCGCTGGTGCGGCCATCAACAAATCTTTTAGGTTAGTGGCGAACACTTCAATAGCGTCGATTTCTGCGCGCTCTTTCAATGCGCCCATCAGTTCGGTTTCCATGTGCATGGCAATTTTGATGCGCCATGCCCAGCTCACCACTTGTTTGCGCCATCCATCGGCAGGGGCGTCACTCAGTGATAAGCCGTAGTGATCGGCGATGAGGGTTTCGCAATATGATTGACGCACGCCCTCTTCCTGGGCTGGGTCTGCGTCCATGGTCAGCGTGAGGAAGCCTTCATTGCGGCCTCGCAACATCGCCAAGGCGCGGTGAGACGGCACTTTGGCGAGCGGCTCGCGGTGATCAAAGTAATCTTTAAACTTCTCACCGTCACGCTCTTTGCCTTCAACAACGCGTGAGACCAACTCGGCGTGGCGGGTTAAGTAGGCGCGCACCTTCTCCAGTAAGCTGGCGTCTTCTGCCAAACGCTCCATCACGATAGCGCGCGCGCCATCGAGCGCCGCTTTGCTGTCGGCGACCCCTTTACTTTCATCGACGTAACGCAGCGCTTCACGCTCCGGATCATGTTCAGGGTGATGCCACAAGGCGTCGGCGAGCGGCTCGAGTCCGGCTTCAATGGCGATTTGCCCTTTGGTGCGACGCTTAGGTTTGTAAGGCAGGTATAAATCTTCGAGACGGGTTTTGCTGTCCGCTTGTTCGATCTGCGCTTTCAGCTCCGGGGTGAGCTTACCTTGATCGTGAATCGATTTCAGAATGGTCTGACGTCGGTCATCCAGCTCACGCAGGTAAGATAAGCGGCTATCTAGGGTACGCAGTTGGGTATCATCGAGTCCGCCGGTCACCTCTTTACGGTAACGGGCGATAAACGGCACCGTGTTGCCATCATCAATCAGCTTGACGGCAGACACGACTTGCTCAGGGCGAACATTCAACTCCTGAGCGATCAATTGGCAGAGTGCTTGGCTCATCCGTTGGCTCTCATTTTTCTCTTTAATGGGCGATATATTGGGGTGTGCACGATGAAATGCAACGATTTTCCATTCGAGACGCATCGCACCTCAAACAGTATCAAGGTCAAGATAGTCGCCAAACTGGTTGGCAATTGTGTGAAAATTGTGTCAGAACTAGAAAACGTCACGAACTTAATCACTCAGCACCCCTCTCACTCATTTCAACGAGTGACATTCACTAATCATGATGGAAATGCGATGAAAAAACTCTGGCTCAGTCTCTCCTTAACGCTTCTTTCCCTGTTGGCCCCGACGTATGCGCTGGCAGACGCCGCGTACGTCACGCTCGATACGCGCATCGACGCGACCACTGATGCGCCCATCACCCGCCTCGATGAAAAATTGGTGCTCGGTCGACTCGAAAACGTCACCTTGAGCGTCAAAGATGAGCAAGGGCAAGCCGCTCTTGAAGGGGTGCCCTTTGCCGGCAAAATTGATACCGGCGCGGACACCACCTCGATGCACGCCATCGATATTCACGTCTCCAGCCAACATCCGGACTACGCCCAGTGGCAAGATGAGGCATTAATGCGCGCGCTGGTCAAAGACGTCGAGCAAGTGCGCGACATTAATTACAACGATTGGAACCAAGCGGTGTTTGAGCCGTATCAAGTCAGCGTGCGCTTTTCCATCATTCACCCCTATAGCGGAGAGCGCGTCACCTTGGCTCTACCCCTCGAGCGTGTCGGCGTGATTCGCAGCCGATCCAGCGCTGAGCCCATTTTGCGTCCGACGGTCAATGTGCCGCTGACCATTGCTGGCACAACGGTGGACACCGACGTCAACTTAACCGATCGCAGTCAGTTTTCAGCGCCAATCTTGATTGGCAAAACGTTCCTCAAAGATCACGCTTGGGTGTTTGCCGGCGCCGACCATCTGCAAACGTGGAACAGCGCGCAGCTGATTGGCCGCAAAGAAACCGTAGAGATTGACGGCGTGGCGCAGCGCGTCAGCTACTCGTTAAACGCCGCCTACAGCGCGCTCGATGCCAGTGACATTGACGTGAGTGACGATGGCATGCAAGTGCGTTTTACGATTGAAGGCCCGCAAGGCGAGCGCAAAACGCTCTCTCGCCCGGTGATTCGCACGCTTAAGGTGAGCGGCAAGTCGCGCCCTATGGTTTACGTGCCTGTCACTCTCGGCGAGCAACAGAGTCAGCAGTGGCTGGTGTATCTCACCGATCGCCAGCACAAGAGCAGTGACATTCGCCTCGGTAAACAGACGCTCAGCGAGCACTTTGTGATTGACCCAAGCGCGACGGATCTATTGGCCGGCAAAGCGCAAACGCTCTCGAGTCGTCAAGCGCAAGCGGCGCTTCAAATCACGGGGCAAGAAACGCTGCTGCTCGATGGTATCGCCCTGCCCGCCGAGCCCTCTTGGACAGTGGGCACACCGCTATTGAAAGTCGCCAGCTTTGAGACCTATCAACAAAAAGGCAAAGAGTGGGTCACTTATTATCTCAATGACAACGAAATCGGGCTCAATAACAACAAGGGCGAGGCCAAGCAGTTCTCCAAACCGATCCACAAAAAACTCAAAGTTGGGGAGACCACACGCCCAGTAGTGTTTGGCTCGTTTATGTTAAAAGGGCAAGAGGTGGAGCTGCCATACGCGATTGAGGTGCTTGGCGATAAAGAACCGCACGAGCACTTTATCATCGGCCGTAACATGACCGAGGGTGGCGTGCTGATCAACACTCGCAGTGAAGAATTACTCAGCCGCTACCCGCTGTTTAAAGCCGGCCACATTGAAGTCGCGCAAGTGGAAGGGCTCACCTTCCCAGTGAAACTCGATACCGGCGCTGACGTCTCCTCACTGAACGCGCAAAACATCGAGCGCTTTGAAGGTGATGGTCAAGCCATGGTGCGTTTTGATTATGAAAACGATCAGGGCGATAAAAAGACCTTCACCCTGCCGGTGGTGCATGAGATGAGCGTGCGCGCCAAAAAAGGCGAGCAAGCCAATGTGCGCCCAGTGGTGGAAATGCGCGTCAAGCTCGGCGAGCTAGAGAAGAAGATTCGCGTCAATTTGCAAGATCGCGACCGCTTCCACTACAGCATGATTTTGGGCAAGAACTTCCTCAAATATGGCGTGGTGGTCAGCAGTGATGATGACTATCTAGTGACGAAAAAGCCAAGCGGCGAGTAACATAATAGGCCGGTAAAGCGGTTCAATAACTTGGATTACAGCAGTGAAAACAAAACTCATCACCCGCGAAGGTTACAACAAGCTCAAAGCCGAGCATGACCATCTATGGAATGAAAAACGCCCGGAAATTACCAAAATAGTCACCTGGGCGGCCAGCCTTGGCGATCGCTCTGAGAACGCGGATTACACCTTCAACAAGCGCTTGCTTCGTCAAATCGATCGCCGAGTGCGCTTTCTTCGCAAGTTTCTCCCTGAGGTAACCATCGTTGACTACTCGCCGCAACAAGAAGGTAAAGTCTTTTTTGGCGCGTGGGTCGAGATTGAGAATGAAGCGGGTGAGGTCAAAACATTCAGAATTGTTGGGCCGGAAGAAATTTATGGCGACGCCAAAGATTACATCTCCATTGATTCACCGATGGCGCGCGCGCTCCTCAAAAAAGAGGTCGATGACGAGGTCACCGTTCGCACCCCTGAGGGCGATAAAGAGTGGTTTATCAACGCCATCAGCTACCAGAAGCCTGAGTGTTGATGCGCGTCTCTCACCGACCCCACGATTAAGATCCGGTTTAATATCAAAAAAGTCATACTCGCTAACAATTCTTTGCACCACTTTGCGCGGCGCTCTGTTACATTTTACTGTGCGCCCACTCAAATCGACTCGGTCGCATTGGAATGACATAGGTGGATTCACACATGCAAGAAAATCACAAAATCCTCGTCGTGGATGACGATGCCCGTTTGCGTGCATTGTTAGAACGTTACTTGTCTGAACAGGGATTTCAGGTACGCAGTGTCGCCAACAGCGAACAGATGGATCGTTTATTAACCCGCGAGAACTTTCATTTGATGGTGCTCGACCTTATGCTCCCTGGTGAAGATGGCTTGTCGATTTGTCGCCGTCTGCGCAATGCCGGCAGCTCACTACCGATTCTGATGCTCACCGCTAAAGGCGATGAAATCGATCGCATCGTGGGCCTCGAAGTGGGCGCCGATGACTATTTGCCTAAGCCGTTTAACCCACGTGAGTTGTTGGCGCGCATTAAAGCGGTGCTGCGCCGCCAAACAGTCGAGCTGCCAGGCGCGCCAAGTTCTGCTGAGTCGATTGTTGAGTTTGGTGAGTTTCGCTTAAACCTCGGCACGCGTGAAATGTACCGCGGCGAGGAAGCGATGCCGTTAACCTCGGGCGAGTTTGCGGTACTCAAAGCGCTCGTGACCAACGCGCGCGAGCCGATGTCGCGTGATAAACTGATGAACATGGCTCGCGGCCGAGAGTACTCCGCGATGGAGCGCTCCATCGACGTGCAGATTTCACGTCTGCGCCGCATGTTGGAAATCGACCCCAGCAAGCCAAGATACATTCAAACCGTTTGGGGCTTAGGTTATGTCTTTGTCCCGGATGGCAAAGACGCCTAAGCGGCTAGAGAACGGGGCGCGCCTACCCATGGCGTTCCCCATCCCCTAGCCACCCTTCGGACCCGCTAGGAAAACCCCATGCGCATTCGCAGCTCATTCACTCAATCGATTCTCATCTTTCTGACCTTGCTGATTGCTAGCCAAGTCTACTCCTATTACGCCGTATTCAACTATGCGTTGATGCCCAGTTTGCAGCAGTTCAATAAGATCCTCGGCCATGAGATCAATTTGATGCTCGACGATACGCAAAACTTGGACAGCGAGCTCGATATGGACGCGCCGCTGCGTCGCCGAGTGCTTGAGCAGCTTGGGGTCACCATTCACGCCGAAAACAGCCCGATTGCTGCGGAGTACGAGCATGCGGTGACAATAGATTTGATGAGCGAGGAGATGAGCCAAGAGCTAGGCTCGGCAACCGACGTGCGGATGATGCTTGGCACAGACAGCTACGTGCTGTGGATGAAAATCGAGTCCCTGCCCGGCTCGCTGCTGCGCATCCCGCTCTCTGAGCTGCAAGAAGAGGATTTCACGCCCCTATTTCGCAACAGCGTCATCATGGCGCTGCTGATTGTTGCTGGGTGTTGGCTGTTTATTCGCTTGCAAAACCGTCCACTGATCGCACTAGAAAAAGCAGCCAAGGTGGTGGGTCGCGGTGAAATCCCGCCGCCACTGGTGGAGCAAGGCGCCTCAGAGATCCGCTCGGTCACCCGGGCGTTTAATCAGATGTCGAAGGGAATTCAGGCGCTCGAAGAAGATCGCGCGCTGCTGATGGCGGGGATCAGCCACGATTTACGCACGCCGCTGACGCGCATTCGCCTTGCCACTGAAATGATGTCGCCAGAAGACAGCTACTTGGCTGAAGGTATCATCAGCGATACCGAAGAGTGCAACGAAATCATCAGCCAGTTTATGGATTACCTTAAACCGGTGAATAAAGAGTCGTTTGTTGAGGTGGCACTCAATGAGATTGCCAGTGACGTCGCCAGCGCAGAGGGCGGCTATGAGATGGAAATTGACACCCACTGGCACCCTGCGCTCAAGCCGATCAGCGGTAGCCCGATTGCCATTAAACGTGCGATCAGCAATCTCGTGGTCAACGCCGTCCGCTACGGCAACGGCTGGGTGAAAATCTCAACCGGCATGACCGCCGACAGCAAACTGGCCTGGGTATCGATTGAAGACAATGGCCCCGGCATCAAGCAAAGCGACATCGGCAAATTGTTTGAACCCTTCACCCGCGGCGACACCGCCCGAGGCAGCGAAGGCACCGGACTGGGCCTTGCCATCGTCAAACGTATCATGAGCCAACACAGCGGCTCGGTGATCGTCAATAACCGCAGCGGCGGCGGATTAAAAGTGCAGTTGAGTTTTCCGGTGGAAATCGGAGTGTCTAGAAAAAGAAGTGCCTAGGAAAATAAGTTCCTAGAAAAAAGAAGTGCCTAGTTCCTAGAGGGGAGTGCCTAGAAAAAGAAGTTCCTAGTGCCTAGAGATCACCCTCTAGGAACTAGGAACTAGGCACTAGAAACTTCACCACCTCCCCCCATATTCAAACGCGTACTTTCCGTCCGTTGGCGCGGGGAGCCATTTTAGCTGCTCTTGGAGCGCTGGGGGGAAGTTGGATTGCGGTGTGAACCAGGCGCGGGTTTGGTAGCGGCGATCGGGGGTGAGATCGAGCGTGAAAGCGCTCTCGACCTGATCGCTTTGCTGATTACCTGCGACGCTAAGCGCGCTGTCTTGACAAGTAAACGGCGCGACAACAGGGCCTGTGGTTAATTCGGCGATGGGCGTGCCGACGCCTTGCGTATTGAGCACCACGCTGCCTTTCGCCGAGCGGCACCATGGCGCTTGATAATCCCAGTGCTGGATATTGAACTCCACCCGCCCTTGCACATCGAGTGGTACGGGCGGGCGAGGTAGCCAAGGTGTGATTTTCTCAACGGAGAGACTGGCCACCACGTTTTGTGCGAATGCGCCTTGGCGATTGAGACCCAGTGTGCCACGCCCCACGACAAGGCCGCCGCCTTGGCCCACGCGCACTTGCGCTTGTAAGCGGCCACTCAAAAGCGCGCCGATATCAAGCGACCAATTCACTGCGCCCAAATCGTAGCGCTGCCAACGCACTTGCGCCGCGCGCCCTTGCCAAAGGGTGCCTTGAATGCCATCGACACGCAGTTGCGCTGGGATAGCGGCATACTGACCTAAGGTGTGATAAACAAACGATGCCGGCATGTGCACCAACGCGCTCAAGCCAAATACACCCAGTAAACCTGCGCCGAGCAGAAGCCGTTTTTTCATCCCTCTACCCCTTCACCAACTGTAAGCGACGCACATCCACTACGCCCTCTTGCTTGCCTCTATCGAGATCGAGCGCTGTGACGTGCACGCCGTGGGTCTCTTGCAAAAAGGCAATCCAACTGACGAACTGGTTGAACGGCATTGGGCTTATCCACACTTGTAGCTCCTCACCGCGTGGCTGAACGCGCACCAACTCGACGTTGAAACGCTTCGCCGTTGAGGAGACCGCCTGATTCAGCGGTAAGGTTGATACCGAGCGCCCACCGGCGGCGCGCAAACTCGCGATCGTCTCGGCTTGATCTTCGACCCAGCCCAATAACTGCTTTTCGCTTTGCAGCCTAAGCTCTGCCTGCTCTGCGCGCGTGGTCAAGGGTTCGACAATGCCCCAGTATAGGCCGCCCGCCATCACAAGGCCCGCGCATACCATCACAAGGCGCTGCTCACGCGGGGTAATGGCGGACCACCATGCGCTCAGCTTGGTACTAAGCGGCGCCAATAGCGGCGCAAGGCTCGATTGAAAACGTGCTTTCATGACTCTCCTTACGACTGGCCGTCACGTAGCGTTAAAACAAACGAGCCGTTGACACGCTCGCCACTGCGACTGAGCTGCCCTTGCTCAACCTTAAAACGCGATTCAAGCTGCGCTTTGGCACGCTCAAAACTTTGGAAATCATCGCTTTGCGCTTCAAGGCGCACTTCTTTGCGATTGCGATCAAACTTGATACTGGTCAAGCTCAAACCCGGCACTTTGCTAACCGCATCAGGCAGTTGCACCATCCACTCTAACCAGACCGTTTCACTGCTGCCACCGGACAGTTGCGCCGCTTCTCGCTCCATCTCCCGTTTTAAATAGCTGACGGTCGGGATGCGCGTGCGCCCCGGTAGTGCCTCACGAAACAGACGCTCACTCTCGTTGCGATACGCATCGGCTTGTGTTTCAAAGCGCGCGGTTTTCAGCACACTGTCGACGCAAATCAGCGCCAGTAGCAGCATCGCGGCCATGGCACTGCCTTGCCAGACGCGCCAATATTTGCCGAGTGACGATTTAGGCTTGAATGCACCGGTTAATAGATTAACTGGGCTGAGTAAGGCGTGCTCGGCGAGCACCTGCATCACGAGCTTGCCCTCCTCGTTTTCCCAAACGCAATCTTGCCAAGCGGGATGCGCCTTAATCACAGACTCAGGCAGTGGGGTAAGCGCAGTCAGCGCCAAAGGTTCGCCAGCGCTATCTTTGACCCAATCAGAGGCGGTAATCCAAGGTAAAAAGCTTGCCTCTACCGAGACGCCTTGCCACTGACCTTTGCCAATCAGCCACTGCTCACCAATTTGCGCGGCGCACAGCGGCGTCTCCTTCGGCAGTGCCAATACATCCGGCAGCACTTTGCGCACCGAGCAGCCAAGCTCACGCAGATCATCGAGCACACTCGCCAGCCAAACACGCGGCGCGGCGCACACGTGCGCTTGATTGCCTTGTTTAGCCAGCACAACAAAGTGCAGCTCATCGACATCTTGCGCCAACTCATCTTCAAGCAAATAAGGCAGCATAGACTCAAATTGACGCCCAGCGCCGGCCGGGATTTCAACCTGCTTGAGCACCACATCGGCCGCAGAGAGCAGCACAGTCGTCGCGCGCCCCTTAGCGTATTGCGCTAACGCGTCACGCTGGGAATAGTTGGCCAGTTCGCCACTGGCGATCACGGCCCGCTCGCTCGCAGACCAGACCAACCATTGAACAGCGGCATTAGGGTTGTGACTCAGTCGAACGATCAGACTCTCGTTCACCGATACCTCCAAAGCGACGGCGTATCACCGTTGCAGTTTCACGATTTTCACTATACAGCAGGCTCCGCACTCGCACGCGCGAGTCGTTGACCAGCAGTTCAGCATCCATTTCAAAATAACGGCTATCGATATCCAAATAGCCTTTCGCCTGACTTTTCACATCGGCGCTGACCGAAGAGAGCGCCGACTCGGCATAAAATTCATCGACCGATTGCCAGCCATCATAGGGGCGATTGTCGATGACGTTTTTGGCTTGTTCGACACTCAAGTTGGGCGCCAACATGGCCGCGAGCAGCGCACTGTGACGCGCATCCAGCGTATTAATGTTGAGGCGAAAATCACTGGTCGGCAGCGCGCATACATGACCGCGCAGCTTCGTCATCACCTCTGCGCTCACTTGATGAATCGCGCGCAGCTCGCTGGCATCCGCCAGTAAAGAGTTGGCCGTCAGGTAGGCTGGCGACATCGACTCATAGTAGCTGTCTTCCACACCGGAAGAGGTATTCACCGTGGTGTCTTCATCAATGAACTCCCACACCGACTCCGCGATCGCCTGCGCTTGATAACTCTCCACCTCTAGGTATTCGAGCAAGGTTTGCAGCACCTCAACCAAATAGGGCGTGGCGTTGGAGTTGGCCGTCTGCACAACCGCGTAGAGCGCATTGAGGTTCAAGCACGCTTGCCCGTCGGTCAGTGATCCGCGCAGCGTGCCAAAATCGAGCGGATAGGTTTGCTCTTCTATCGCCCAAGGCTGCGAGAGATTGACCGTGTCGCTATCTTGGTAGCTTTGTTCAATGCCCGCCCGCGCAAGCGCCTCTGCACTCAAGCTATACCAATACGCCTGCTGATAATCGAGCTGACTGCTGGCACGGCGAAACTGAGAAAAGAGCCGATCCGCCATGCTAGCGGCAATGCTGACCATCACTGCCAACAGCAGCAGGATCACAATCAGGGCGACGCCGCGCTGCGAGCTAGCCGTTCTCATCGCTCTCTCCTACGCCCGCCAATGTGCCGCCACCCGTCAAATAAATGCGCTCTATCTCACCATAATCTTCCAGCGTTAAGGTCAGTGCCACCGCACTCGGCAACTGGTTACTGGCACGCCATTCACGCTGCCACTCACTGCCATCAAAAAAGCGTAAATCAAACTGCTCGACCTTATCGAGCAGTGGCATCACGATGCCCGCCTGCCCGGTGGGCGTATCTGGGTATCGCCACCAAATTCGTTGTAATACGCCATCTTGGATGCGATAGCCCACTTTGGTCACCTCGCCGCGCGGGAACTGCTGCTGCGGGTTAAACCAACCCAGGCGTGCGAACATCACCCCCTTTTCATCACTGTCGAGCAAGTTATCTTGCCAAGCGATCAGGGTAGATGAGGGCGAATCGCCGCCGGTGCGCGTTTGGCGCAGCGCCATTTGGCGAAAATCATTGTCGAGATAGACAAGGCTACGCTGCAATTCTCCGAGGCGCGCACTGCGCTGCTCTGAGAGCGCATTGCTGCGCTGCACCTGATTGAGCACTTGATAGGCCGCGACGCTCAAACTGGCAAAGATCGCCATCGCTACTAAAACCTCAATCAAGGTAAAACCTTGTGTTCGGCTTGCTTGTCTAGAGCGCCACATAGCTTCTCACCACCACGATCGGCGCGGCTTGCGCGCCCAGTGATACTTTGACATCAAACGCCGCCAACAGATCGCCGGTGGTGCTTACTGGCACCACTTGCCACTGCCATTGGCGCCCCGCTAACTGAGTAGTGCCCTTTTGCGCGCTGGGCTTCACGCCCGCTAAATGTACTTTGGCCATTTGGTTGTCGGCGACCATGGCGGCGAACGTCTTTTCCTCGATGTAACTTAGCGTATTGATGTGCTGACTGACCGAGCGCACTGTGGCGATCGCCGCCGTCGCAAAAATGGCGAGCGCGACCAACACTTCCAGCAAGGTAAAACCGCGCTCTGTGGCGGGGCGAGCAGCAAATCGCCGTGTCATTATCGCGCGTGGTTTACTCATCGCTCTCTCCCGGCGCCAGCAGCACAATTTGGCCGTTCTCTTTGGCGATCACGCGCCATGCGGCCTCTTGTGACCACTGGCCGCTACTCGCCTTTGGCGCAATCGCCAGCTCAAACGGGCTCACTTCACCGCTCGACATAATAAAGACTTGCGGCGTCGGTAGTGCGTCTTTCTCTTCAATGTCTGCAAAACGGTCATCATCAAACAAGCTGCCGGGGCGAAACAGGCGATCTTCGTCCTGCCACGCCGAGCCGCCCATCGTGAGCTTGAGTGCCAAGTTTTCTCCAAGCTCCGTCTCTGCCGGAATTTGGCCATCGTCTAGACGCTGCCACCCCTTCGCGGTTAAGCTTACCAAACGATAGCGGCCGCGCTTTTCATCGACCCACAAGCCGTAATCTTTCCCCGCCAGCATCGCCTCTTCGTTGAGGAGTTGCAGGCGATGATACGCGGCACTGGCGTGCTTTTTTGCCTCACCACTGCTGCGACTGACCAAGGTGGAGACCACCGCCGAAGATGCCAGCGCGGCGATCACCACCACCAGCAAGACTTCAAGTAAGGTAAAGCCGCGAGCGCGTTGACGCATTATTGAAAGTCTTGGATATTCCAGTTACCAATGTCGGCATTGATACCTTCACCGCCCTCTTGGCCATCGGCGCCCAAGGTAAAGATGTCGATATTGCCGTTGTCACCTGGGCTTAGGTATTGGTAGTCGTTGCCCCAAGGATCGCTTGGCAAACGGCGAATGTAACCACCCTCACGGTAGTTACGCGGCTCTGGGTTGGATGGCTTGCTGACCAACGCCTCTAGGCCCTGATCTGTGGTCGGGTAGACGCTGTTATCGAGCTTGTACATGTCGAGTGCGTTTTCCAAGGCGACGATGTCTGTGACCGCTTTCTGTTGATCCGCCTTCTCTTTGTTACCTAACAGGTTAGGCACCACAAAGCTGGCTAAAATCCCCAAAATCACCACGACGACCATCACTTCTAATAACGTAAAGCCTGACTGTTTTTTGATTCTGTTTGTCATTGTTGTTCTCTCCGAGTGCGGGATCATCCCGCCATTAAATTATTCATTTCTAAAATGGGCATTAACGTCGCCATCACGATAAACAGCACCAATCCCGCCATCAGCGCAATCAGTACCGGAGTAAAAATGCCCAGCGCAATATTCACCATGGATTCAAAGTTGGCGTCTTGGTTGTCGGCGGCGCGCGTCAGCATGCCTTCTAGCTGACCACTTTGTTCACCACTGGCGATCATGTGCAGCATCATAGGTGGGAACAGTTTGGTCTGCTCGAGTGCACGACGCAGGCTTGCCCCTTCGCGCACGCTATCGGCGGCAAGGGTCACTTGCTGCTTGACGTAGCGATTGCTCATCACATCCACCGCCACCTTCATGCCGTCCAAAATCGGGATCGCGCTCGACGTGCAAATCGACAATGTGCGGGCAAAACGCGAGGTATTGAGCCCTTTGCTGATTTTGCCAATCATCGGCAAGCCAATCAGTTTTCGATCATAAGCCAGACGCACGCTCGGCTTGGCTAACGCCAGCTTGATGACGTAGCCCAACGCCACGACCGCAAGTAATAAGTAGAGACCAAAGTTCTGAACAAACTCGCTTGAGGCGAGCAGAAACTGGGTCGATTGCGGCAGCGTTTGGCCCATCTGGACAAACTGACCGACAATTTTCGGCACCACCGCCGCCAACAAAAACGCCACAATACCAATCGCAAACACCACCAATACCACAGGGTAGATCAGCGCTTGCTGCAGTTTCGAGCGCATTTTCTGCCGATTTTCGGCGTAATCCGCCAAGCGCTCTAACACGGAGTCCAGATGGCCCGATTTTTCCCCCGCCGCGACCATAGAGCGAAACAGATCATCAAACACATGCGGAAAGTCTGCCAAGCTGTCGGCTAAGGTGTATCCTTCGGTCACTTTGGAGCGCACCGCAAGCAGCATCGAACGAATGCGCGCTTTTTCTGATTGCTCAGACACAGCGCGCAAACACTCCTCAAGCGGCATGCCCGATTGCACCAAGGTGGCGAGCTGGCGGGTGATCAACGCCAAATCTGGAGTACTGATTCCACGACGAAAACCGCTTCGCCCTGAATGGGCTTGCTTGGCGTTTTTCTGCCGCGTCTCTTTGACCTCCATCGGCACCAAACCCTGCTCTTTTAGCCGCGAGCGCAACTGGCGCGCTGTATCGGCTTCGAGCACGCCAGTTTTGGTTTTGCCTTTGCTGTCTAACGCTTTGTATTCAAATGCCGCCATTACGCTTCCTTGGTCACACGCAACACCTCTTCAAGCGTCGTGATGCCTTGTCTGACTTTCTCAAGGCCATCGCGTTGAATGCTTGGCGTGCGGGCACGAATGGCTTTCTCAATCGCTTGCTCGCCCGCGTCATCATGGATGAGCGATTGCACATCGTTATCGACCCGCAGCAGCTCATGGATCCCGGTTCGGCCGCGATAGCCTTTAAAGTTGCACGCTTCACAGCCAACGGCTTTGTGCAGCGTGAGGTTCTCGTCTTCGCCGAGCGCAAACCACTGTTTGATTTGCGCGTCAGCCTGATAGGGCGCTTTACACGATGGGCACAGGGTGCGCACCAAACGCTGAGCCAACACACCAAGCAGCGAGGAGGAGATCAAAAACGGTTCAATGCCCATATCACGCAGACGCGTAATCGCCCCTGTGGCGGTATTGGTGTGCAAGGTAGACATCACCAAATGGCCAGTCAATGAAGCTTGAATGGCAATTTGCGCGGTTTCGAGATCGCGAATTTCGCCGACCATCACCACATCCGGGTCTTGGCGCAAAATGGCGCGCAAGCCGCGCGCAAAGGTCATATCCACTCTCGGGTTGACCTGCGTCTGGCCGATGCCGTCGATATCAAATTCGATCGGATCTTCCACTGTCAGAATGTTGCGCTCATTGCTGTTGATTTCACTTAAGCCCGCGTACAAGGTGGTCGATTTACCTGAGCCGGTTGGACCGGTGACTAAAATGATGCCGTGCGGGCGACCGATGAGCTGACGGAAATCATCGTGATTGGCCTTGGTCATACCAAGGCTGTGCAGATCCAATCGCGTGGCGTTTTTGTCCAAAAGACGCATCACCACGCGCTCGCCGTGCGACGATGGCATGGTCGAGACACGCACATCGACCGA
This sequence comes from Vibrio sp. R10-SG-ISO4, assembly GCF_059834135.1. Taxonomy (NCBI): domain Bacteria; kingdom Pseudomonadati; phylum Pseudomonadota; class Gammaproteobacteria; order Vibrionales; family Vibrionaceae; genus Vibrio; species Vibrio sp. R10-SG-ISO4. The sequence continues at coordinate 26,916 of NZ_JCBDHJ010000005.1, read as the reverse complement.
GCGGCCACCGATACGCAGGGAAATTCGCCCATCTTGAGGCACGCGTTTTTCCGCGATGTCGAGCCGCGCCATCACTTTCACCCGTGAGACCAGAAGGGGCGCAAGTTTGCGACTGGGTGACAACACATCACGCAGTACACCATCGACGCGAAAACGGATCGCTAAGCTTTTCTCAAAGGTTTCGATGTGGATATCCGACGCGCCCTCTTTGATTGCCTCTCCTAGCATGGCGTTGATGAGTTTGATGATCGGCGCGTCGTCTTCTGACTCCAGCAAATCTTCATCCTGCGGCAGCTCTTCGGCCAGTGAGAAGAGATCGTCACTGTCCGCGCCAATATCTTCCATCAACTGGCGCGCTTCCGACGAGTCGCGCTGGTAGGCGCGGGTTAAACGCTGTTCAAACTCACTGCTGCTGACCGATTGCATACCAAACGGCTCGCCGACCACGCGATTCACTTCAAGCAAAGCGTCTACCGCGAGCGGTTCAACATAATAGAGCACCAAGCCAGGTGACTCGGTCTGCGCGGTTTCCAACACCAAGCTGAAACGCTTGGCAAAACTAAACGGCAAGCGACGAACGGACGGTCTCTCCATTACTGCACATCCATTTGGTCAAGGAAGGCTTGGATTTCCACCGGATGGCGGATCTCATCCCCAAATTTTGGCAGCACAGGAATGTGCGCATCGTCCATCAGCTTAAGACCTTGGTCCGCTTTATAAAGCTGCTCAGCGCGTATGAAGTTGTATTTGCGCTGCGTGATGCCATCGGCCGTCATGCCATCGCGAATGATGGTCGGTTTGATGAACACCATCAGGTTCTTTTTCTCCACTTGGGTACTGGTCGATTTGAACAGATGGCCAAGATAGGGAATGTCGCCCAGCAGCGGTACTTTCGACTCGCTCTCCAGCGCGCGCTCATCAATCAAACCGCCTAGGACAATCATCTGACCGTCTTCGACCATTACAGAGGTGTTGAGCTGGCGCTTGGCAAACCGCACATCCACCGCGCCATTGGCACCAAGCACGTTGGACACCTCTTGCTCAATATTGAGCTGCACTGAGTTACCTTCGTTAATCTGCGGCACCACTTTGAGTTTGATGCCGACCTCTTTACGGTCGACGGTTTGAAATGGGTTATCGTTGTTCGAACCGGCCGTAGAGCCCGTTAACACCGGCACCTCTTCACCGACAATAAACGAGGCCTCGCCGTTATCCATCACGGTAATGCTCGGTGAGGAGAGAATATTGGAGTTGGAGTCAGTCGATACCGCGCTGATCAGCGCCGTCCAGTCGCCCATCACCACACTGAGCGCTGCGCCATTGACGCCAGAGAGTGCCGAGGCCAGTGTCGAGTAATCGCCTTCTTCATCATAGGTTCTCGTTTTGTACGCACCAGCAGTGGAGTCCCAATAGGTTTCTTCCTTCGTCGTAGTCTTCGCTTCCTCAAGGCCCACCATCACCTGCCCGATCCCCGCGCCGGTGTTGCCGTATTGAATCACTGCGCCGGTTTCTAGCGAGCCCCATTGCACGCCAAGGTTGATGCCATCGCCCTCCGCCATTTCAACAATCAGTGCTTCAATCAACACTTGCGCGCGGCGAATATCCAGCTGTGCGATCACCTCTTGCAACGCGTTCATGATATCGGGCGGCGCCGTGAGCACGAGCGCGTTGGTCCCCGGGTGGGCAGCGATCATCACGTCATTGCGCTGCGAATTGCTGTTGCTGCCAGCTTTTTTCTCCGCTTGCAGGTTGGCCGACACGCCTTTGAGCACCTCAACCATTTCATCGGCTTTGGCGTATTTGAGGTAGACCACGCGGTTGTTGCCTTTCGACGCCATTTCCACGTCAAGCTGCTTGATCAGTCGGCGCAGGCGTTCACGCACTTGCGGATCGCCGGAGATCAAAATCGAGTTGGTGCGATCGTCTGCCACCAACTTAGGCTCCAAAAACGCTGGGGTGTTCTTATCGGCGCTTTTATTCAGCGCATCGACAATACGCACCATCTCTGCGGCAGAAGCGTTGGCTAAATCCACCACTTCGATCTCTTTGTCGCCCGCCTGGTCGACGCGTTTGATGATGTCCGCCAAGCGGTTAACCACGGCGGCGCGTCCGGTGATCAAAATGATGTTAGCAGGGTCGTAGTGCACCACGTTACCGGCACCTGCGTTGTCATTGAGCTGTCTTAGCAATGGCGAGAGCTCGCGCACCGAGACATTGCGCACGGCCACTACGCGAGTGACCACCGCGTCGCCTTGCACGCTGCCATCACCCACCACAGGAATAGCCGAGGTTTTGGCGTCTTTTGCGCGAATGACTTTGAGTACGCCATTCTCCATTTCCACCACGGCAAAGCCATACACTTCTAGCACATTGAGGAAAAAGCGGTAGTACTGCTCTTCGGTCAACATGTCGTAGCTGCGCACATCGACTTTTCCGCGTACCGCTGGATCCACGATAATGGTCTTTTCTAAGTTTCGCCCCACAATGTTAATGAACTCTTGAATGTCCGTGCCCTTAAAGCTGGCACTGAAATCATTGGCGCTCACCAGTGGGGTCAATAAGCTTGCTGCTAACAGCCAAGCACTTCTCTTAATTCTCATGTCCCCACCAAAAAAGCGCCTACAAAAAACGTTCTCAAGCCACTGCTTCACATTATTCTCCTTGTGACTCGCGCCGCTGGGCAAGTCTTATAATTCAATATAAATCTCATAGGGTTGGCCTTCTCGCTCTACGGTGAGCGTCAATTCCGTTAACTCAGACAAGGCGTTGAACACCTGTGTCATTGCCGCAGCGTCCTTTAGGTCGAGGCCATTGATCTGCACCGCGATATCGCCATTTTGCAAACCCACCTCATCAAACAATTCTCGGTCTTTACCCGGAGAAAGGCGGTAACCCACCACATCATCACCTTCTTTAATTTGCGACATGCGCACGTACTGAAACACCTGTTTGGCGTCTTGACGTATCTCTTCTCGGATACGCTCTAAGGTATCAGGGGAGATGTCCACTCGATGGCTCGATGATGAGGAAGAAGAGGTCCCTTTCGATGAAGAGGAAGAAGGCGCCGACTGCGCAGAGTAGTCGATGCCTTGCAGCATGATGGTTTCATTGCGCCCCGCGTTGTCGATGATGACGCGATCGCTGTGGACTTGGACCAACTTGGCGCGCGTACCTTGAATGGCTTCACCGATGCCGACTGTCTCTTGCTGGCCCTTGTTGGCGATGACTGCCAAGCTCTTCTCGCTGTTGGAGCTGACCACCGCGCCCACCAGCACCAAATTGAGACGACTTTTGGGCGCTTCTTGAATCGGCGCCGCCTCGGTTGGGGTCTCTTGGGTGTAGCGGCCAAACAGGTGGCTATTTTGCAGAGAGGAGAGGTTTAAGCGCTCTGGCGCAGTTCGGGTGACTTCACCACTGGCGCGAATGGAGCGTGACACCACACTCGGCGAGTCCACCATCCACCAGACCAGCTCGCCCGCCAGCCAAGCGCACACCACCAAGAGCACAACGGTTAGCCCGCGACTGATTTTTGCTTGAACCTGACTGTTTTTGAGCGACATGCCGAGTTGCGACAGCCGAGTTGCCGAAAATTCCACTCAATTTCCTTATTGTCTGCACCTGGGAGTCCTGATATTCGGGAAAAACGACTCTGTGCAGGGAGTTAACACTGTTCTCATTGTATCAAAGTTTGCTATGAGCTCACTATCAATGCCACTGGGCGCGCTGTTAACGAACGAAAATCTGCCGATTTGCTTGAAAAATCGGATCTCCATCACCATTGTTAACGAATCGGTTATGCCGTGACCAGGTCATCGGCATCCCACTTCGATGTTTTTCGTACATGAGGTCGCCTTTTTCACCTCTTTCATCTCAATACAGAGCCAAGAAAGAGACGATGACGTTCATGCACGCTTATTAGAGAGTAAAAACCACAATGGGTTCCCAAACAGATGTCGTCAGGCTGGATAAATGGCTCTGGGCGGCTCGATTTTACAAAACACGCTCGATTGCACGAAACATGGTCGATGGTGGCAAAGTTCACTATAATGGCCAGCGCAGTAAACCGAGTAAAGCGGTGGAACTTGGCGCTGTCATCACTCTGCGCCAAGGTACGGAAGAGAAAACCGTGGTGATCGAGAAGATTTCCGATCAACGCCGCGGCGCCCCTGAAGCGCAAACTCTATACAGTGAAACCACAGAAAGTATCGCCAAGCGCGAAGACAATGCCTTGCGTCGTAAGCTTCATGCTCACAACCCAAGCCCAGATCGTCGCCCGGATAAAAAGCAGCGTCGCGACATCATCAAATTTAAACATCAATAATGTCTACCCGCACCAGCAAGGCAAAAATTTACGAGGAATCGCCACATGGCAAGCAATGTTTTGAATCGCTACTTATTTGAAGATCTATCAGTACGTGGCGAGTTGGTACAACTGGACGAAGCCTACCAACGCATCATTTCCAGCAAGGAATACCCAGTCGCTATTCAAAAGCTACTGGGGGAGCTGCTTGTATCAACCACTCTTCTCACCGCTACGCTGAAGTTTGAAGGGTCCATCACACTGCAACTGCAAGGGGATGGCCCGGTCTCTCTCGCGGTGATTAACGGTGACAACAAACAGAAAATCCGCGGTGTGGCGCGCTTTGAGGGCGACATTGCCGATGATGCCAGCATCCACGATATGATGGGTAAAGGCTACTTGGTGATCACCATCGATCCGAAACAAGGCGAACGTTACCAAGGCATTGTTGCACTGGAAGGCGATACCTTAGCCGAGATCCTCGAAGGCTACTTTGCTAACTCTGAGCAGTTGAAAACGCGTCTATGGATTCGCACCGGTGAATATGAAGGGACTCCGAAAGCCGCTGGCATGTTGATCCAAGTGATGCCCGATGGCACCGGCAGCGCGGATGATTTTGAGCACCTAGAGCAGCTCACTAATACCGTCAAAGATGAAGAGTTGTTCTCACTTGAAGCCAATGAGTTGCTGTACCGTCTATACAACCAAGAGAAAGTCCGCCTGTTTGATCCGCAACCTGTTGCGTTCCATTGTGGCTGTTCGCGTGAACGCAGTGGCGCAGCAATCGTTACGCTCGACCGTGTGGAAGTAAACGACATTTTGGCCGAAGAAGGTTCAATTTCTTTACATTGTGATTACTGCGGCACGAATTATTCGTTTGATGAATTCGAAGTCGCCGAACTGTTCTCACAAGCCTCAAACGGCAATTCCACGCTGCATTAATTTTCATAACGCAGCAAGCGTGTAATTTTTCTATCAAAAGGCCGACTCTATGTCGGCCTTTTTGTGATCCAATGGCCGTAATCACTCGCTTCAGCCGTAATAAACTAACCTCTTAATTTTAAGCAATTAATAATCCCTTGCGCTCTAGCGCAATACTTTGCGCACACGATACACTGATCGCGCCAATATGTGATGAGTCGCTTAAAACCCCACGAAAATTACGGTTAATCTTTGAACTATATCCCTGTTTTCGAGCAAGCCCATTGCTAGCATGGTGAGCAGATAAATAAAAAAATATTGACAAAATCCCTACAAAAATATTCCTATAAGGAGCACCTATGACCGTTATGGAACATACAAAGGCTGCAACACTTGATCTTACCAAGCACGGACTTCACAACGTAAAAGAGGTGGTACGCAACCCCAGTTACGAGATGTTGTTCGCAGAAGAAACTCGCGCGGATCTGGAAGGCTACGAAAAAGGCGTAGTCACCGAACTCGGCGCAGTCGCTGTTGATACCGGGATTTTTACCGGCCGCTCACCAAAAGATAAATACATCGTGAAAGACACCACCACCGAAGAGCACATGTGGTGGACATCCGACGCGGTGAAAAACGACAACAAACCTATCGATCAAGCGGTCTGGAACGACCTCAAAGCCTTGGTCACCCATCAGCTATCTGGCAAACGCGTGTTTGTGATTGATGGCTACTGCGGCGCCAACCCTGATACGCGCCTCAGTATTCGCGTCATCACTGAAGTGGCGTGGCAAGCCCATTTCGTGAAGAACATGTTCATTCGCCCAAGCGAAGAAGAGTTGGCAACGTTTGAACCCGACTTTGTCGTCATGAACGGCGCGAAGTGCACCAACGATAAATGGCAAGAGCACGGCCTCAACTCAGAGAACTTCACCGTGTTCAACCTCACCGAGCGCATGCAGTTGATCGGCGGTACCTGGTACGGCGGTGAAATGAAGAAAGGCATGTTCGCCATGATGAACTACTTCTTACCATTGAAAGGCATCGCGTCTATGCACTGCAGTGCCAATATGGGTAAAGAAGGCGATGTGGCGATTTTCTTTGGTCTATCTGGTACAGGTAAAACCACACTATCCACCGATCCAAAACGTGCCCTGATCGGTGACGACGAGCACGGCTGGGATGACGATGGCGTGTTCAACTTCGAAGGCGGCTGCTACGCCAAAACCATCAAACTATCGAAAGAAGCCGAGCCAGATATTTACCACGCCATCCGTCGTGATGCCTTGTTGGAAAATGTCACGGTACGCAATGACGGCTCCATCGATTTTGATGACGGTTCGAAGACTGAAAACACGCGCGTTTCCTACCCTATCGAGCACATCGACAACATCGTTAAACCGGTGTCTAAGGGTGGTCATGCGAACAAAGTGATCTTCCTCTCTGCGGATGCCTTCGGCGTGCTGCCTCCTGTGTCTAAATTGACGCCGGAGCAAACCAAGTACCACTTCTTGTCTGGCTTTACCGCCAAACTTGCGGGTACAGAGCGTGGCATTACGGAGCCAACGCCGACCTTCTCTGCCTGTTTTGGTGCTGCGTTCCTCACGCTTCACCCAACCAAGTATGCAGAAGTGTTGGTCAAACGTATGGAAGCGGCGGGTGCTGAAGCCTACCTCGTCAATACCGGCTGGAATGGCAGTGGCAAACGTATCTCTATCCAAGATACGCGCGGCATCATCGACGCCATTTTAGATGGTTCGATTGAACAGGCAGAAACGAAGCACATTCCAATCTTCAACCTCGAAGTGCCGACCTCTCTACCGGGTGTCGACACTGCGATTTTGGATCCCCGTGATACCTACGTTGATCCGTTGCAGTGGGAAAGCAAAGCCAACGATTTGGCCGAGCGCTTTATCAACAACTTTGATAAGTACACCGACAACGCTGAAGGTCAATCACTGGTTGCGGCAGGGCCACAACTCAAATAACGTGACCCTTCACCGTTAACTGTCGCCAAGCCCCTCATTTGAGGGGCTTTTTGATTGCCTGTTGAAGCAAAATGTTTCACTCTAAACACAAGGTGACCCCAACGGACTGGACTGTGAAGAAAACACTCAAGTGGTTAATGATCTCAATACTGCTGATAGCGATGATGGCTATCGGTGCGCTGTTTGCTGTGTTGCACACGGCCAAAGCACCGCAAGTGGTCAAGCAACTGCTTGAGTCCTTGACCCCGTATCAGATCGAGATTGAGTCACTGCGTTACACAGCGCCTTACCAGTTTGAGATGGAGCAAGTCTCCCTGCACCTTGCCGCTGGAAAGCCCGATTCCATCTTTAGCGATACAGACCATAACCACCCCACGCTCCAGTTGCCCAAGCTCACCCTATGGCTCAGCCAGTGGCCGTGGAAGGAGGGCAAACTCGCCTTCGACTCCGTTTTGATAGAAGAAGCTCGCTTGGATGTCACACAACTGCGCGATTGGCTGAACCCGCTGCGCGATACAACGCGTTCTCCTCTGCCCATTCATACCCAGCAACTGGCGTTGAAGCATGTCGATTTGAGCGGTGCCCACTGGTCCGCGCGCGATGTGGATCTGCAAATTCAAGCGCCAAGTTGGCAATCCGATACGCAAACGGTGCCGTTTGGCGACATTCAACTGGCGGCGAAACAGCTCTATATTCACGGCGAAGCGTTGAATAACCTACTGATTGATGGTCGCTATCGCGCACAAAACAGCACCGTCTATGGTGCCTCGTTTGACTGGAATAACGCGCAGCTGTCAGGCCAGGCGGAGCAATATCCACACGGTTGGTCACTGGTCAATGTGACGTTAACCCATCAAAACCAAAATCAGCCGCTCAACATTGAGCGCCTGCGCCGCAGTCTCGCCGCTGTAACGCTGCCGATTGCCCACATCAACAGCTTGGATATTCTTGGCGCGACCTTGCGCTATCAAGATTGGCAATTGGACAATCTCGATGCCTCGCTGGAAAACCTAGACCTCACCCAATCGCTGTGGCAACAAGACAATGGCTACCTATCGCTCAGCGCCGATCGTATCCACAATGGCGAGCTGGTATTGCTCTCACCACTGACCAAAATCACCTTCAGTCAAGGTGAGCTCAATGTGCAGGAGTCGGATGCGGACTTCAAACAAGGGCGGGTGCAGCTGCGCGGTAAGGTCAGCCCAACGCACGTGGCGCTCGACGAGGTCAAACTCAATAACATCAAATGGTTGGAGGATACACAAAGCCTGCTGAATTGGTTTGAGCGTTCGCACTCCACCCTCGACACACTCTCTATCGAACAATTGCACATCAACAATGGCCAAGTCATCCAAATCGAAAAAGCGCCCTATTGGCAGCTCAGTGGCCTCAATGTTCGGGGCAAAGGGCTGACCTTGATTCAAGACCACCAGCTTGGACTCTTTGCGGGAGAGCTTGAGATGAGCGCCAACAACGCCAGTTACGACAAGCTGCTGACGACGCAAGCGGTGCTCAATGCGCGCGTGGAGCAAGGTATCGTCTATCTGGATCGCTTTTTTGCGCCGTTAGCAACGGGCTATATTGATGCGAGCGGTCACCTCGATAGGCGCACCATCAGCCGTCCTTGGTCGCTCACTTTGCACGGCGATGGCGTGCCGCTAGAGCAAAGCTGGCTTTTGCGCTGGCTGCCCTTTACCTTGAGTGGATTTGCCGAACTCAGCGCCGAGCTGTCAGGGTTAGCGGGTGATTACAACATGCTGGCGCACAGCGTGTCGGGCAAAGTGACATTGGCCATGCATCAAGCCACGTTGGAAGCGCACAGCAGTGATGGTGAGCAGCAGTATCAGCTCGCGTTGCCCAGTGAGCCGATTGTCAGCCACTTTGATCGCGGCCGTATTGAACTGAGCGCGCCGTTTGACGCGCCCAGTATTGCCGGTCACATCGATTTGACCAAACCACGCTTTGCTACCTTGCTGATTAAAAGCGAATCTGGCTGTCAGCACCTTTGGTCAGAAGTGTTCAGTCAGACTACTCAGATCTTCGACCGCTGCCCTTAAGCAGCGGGTTAAACGGCCAGTTCACGCCCGGCTTCGCCAAGCATAGTGCGGTAATCAGGCAGCAGCATGTAGGTACCAATAAACTCCACCGCCGCCACATCGCCACTGTAGATGGTGACATGGATGACGATGCGCGCTTTGCGCCCTTGCGCTAAGCGGTCCAAATCGCCGCTGATGCCATCCAGGGAAGTCGACGCCACCGGGTTTTGTACCACAGGGTGGCGATAGCGAATTTGGCTGTCAGCGAGCACGATGTCACCGTGCAAGTTACGCTCTTTCATCAACAGCCAAGTCATGCCCCATCCAGTGAGAGTGGCCAATGTAAAGGCGGAGCCTGCAAACAAGGTGTTGTGCGGGTTGAGGTTAGGATTGAGCTGAGAGACACACTCAAATTGATAGCCCGTGTACTGGTTGATCTTAATGCCCATTTTGTCGCTGATCGGGATTTGATGCTCCCAGCGCTCTTGCAGCTCAGTGCACCATTCGGGTTTACGCAGAACATTTGCCATGGGATCGAGCGGCTTGACCATTTGCTGGTGGCGCACGGGGCCACGCTCATCCGTCAACTCACCACGGCGCTCAAAGCCGTTTTTCTCATAGAAATCTATCGCGTCCTCACGGGCGTTACACACCAAGCGCTTGGCGCCTTCTTGACGAGCAAGCGACTCGAGCGCGACCAACACCAGTGACCCCATACCCTTGCTGCGACGATTGCCTTTGACCGCCATAAAGCGGATCTGACCTTCGTTGTCTGAGGTAATGTATAAGCGCCCAATCGCCATCGGTCGACCACGGCCATCAACAATCATGCGATGGTGGCTCAGCGGATCAAACTCATCGCGTTCAGATCCGATTGGCATCCGCCACGGCTCTCTGAGCATTTGCCAACGAAAATGATAATACTTGTTGAGCTGGTTATCCGTCTTTGGCGTGATTAGCTTAAACATATCTATCCTTGTGTCTGTGTATTTACGCTTGGAGCCAGAAGGTCACTGGGCCATCATTGACCAAAGAGACTTTCATATCCGCGGCAAAGCGTCCTCGCTCTGTGGGCAGTACTTGCTCACACAGATCGGAGAAATAATTATAGAGGCGCTCGGCATCCTGTGGCGCCGCGCCGCGAGAAAAGCCCGCTCGCGTGCCCTTTTTGGTGTCTGCGGGTAAGGTGAACTGCGAGACGACCAACAGCTTACCACCCACTTGCTGGACGTTGAGGTTCATTTTCCCCTCCTCATCGCTGAACACGCGATAAGCGGTGACGCGCTCCATCAAGCGCTTGGCTTTGGCTTCGTCGTCGTCTTTTTCGACCCCAAGCAGGACCAATAAGCCATGTTCAATCTCACCCACGACATCGCCATCGACGCGAACGGCCGCTTCACTCACTCTTTGAATCAGCGCTATCACTCTCTTTTCCTTCTTGTTGTGCTGTCTCATCTGGGCGTGAGTGTACCACGGCTAACGTCTGGCTCCACTTCTCCCGCTCACCAAGAGAAGCTGTGACTTCTGCGCCAATCAACACAATCAGCCAGCACAAATAGACCCAAACGAACAAAATCGGAATCGCGGCCAGCGCGCCATAAATTAACTGATAGGAAGGAAACTGAGTAATGTAGAGGGCAAAGCCTTTTTTGCTCGCCTCAAACAGCAGCGCCGCAACAATCGCGCCGATCACCGCGTGGGTAAACCGGACCTTTTTATTGGGCACCAACATATAAAGACCAATAAAGGCGAAAAAGGACAACAAAAACGGCAACCAGCGCAGCATCAAGGTGTAGATACTCGACAAGGTTTCATGCTCAAGAATTTTTAGCGAGGTGACGTAAGAGGTCGCGGCGATACTTGCCCCAACTAGGATAGGGCCGAGTGTGAGCACCATCCAGTACATCGAAAAGGAGAACACCAAACGGCGCTTTTTGCGCACCCTCCAGATATAATTGAGATTCTTATCGATGTTGGAGATCAGCATCAGCGCTGCGACAAATAAGAACGCACTGCCGATCGCCGTCATCTTGCCCGTATTGGTAACAAATTGCAGCAGCGCGTTTTTCACCGCATCGCCCGCCGCAGGGACAAAATGGGTAATGACAAAGTCTTGAATCACCTCGCCTGCGTTCTCAAATACCGCAAACGAGGACAAAATGGACAGCAGCACCGTCAACATGGGCACGATCGACAGCAGCGTAATGTAGGCCAAATACCCCGCATTCACACTGACGCGGTCGTGGTCAATGCGCGCAGCGAGGTAGCGCACAAACAGCGCAGCCAGCTTGATGACAGGCTCCAATTTCAACTTGTATCTCCTTGTTTCCTCAGTCATCCTATGACTTTATCAGGATTAACAGTATAAACCTAAACGTGCGCGCCGTGGGGCAATAAGCCAAACTTCTCACACGCGTGTTCGGTCAGAAAAGGAATTCACTATGCCGCAGTTACTCACCCTTATGCTCTCTCTGCTGACCTTGGTTGGCTGTCAATCCACCTACTATTCAGCGATGGAGCAAGTAGGCTATCACAAACGCGATATCATGATCGATCGGGTTGAAGACGCCAAAACGTCACAGCAAGAGGCGCAGCAAGAGTTCAGCAGTGCGCTTGAAGCGCTATCGGTACTGACGCAGTTTGATGGCGGTGAGCTGGAAAGCGTCTACGAGCAAATCAACGACAAGTACCAAGCCAGTGAAGAGGCGGCCGAAGAGGTAGCCGCGCGCATTGCCGCGATTGAAGATGTTTCCGAGGCGCTGTTTGATGAGTGGCAAGAGGAGCTGGATCTCTACACCAGCGCGACGCTGCGCCGCTCAAGCGAGCAAAAGCTGCGTGAGACCAAAGCCTCTTACCAAACCATGCTCAAAGCGATGAAGCGCGCAGAAAGTAAGATGACCCCAGTGCTCAACACGCTGCGTGACAATACGCTCTATCTCAAACACAACCTCAACGCCAGCGCGATCGGTTCATTGCAGGGTGAATTTACCAACCTAGAGAAAGAGATTCAGTTTGCCATCGCGCAAATGAACGAGGCGATCAGCGAATCCGATAAGTTCTTGCAAACTTTGCAGCAATAGAGCCCTATTCTCTCTTTCTCTCCAAACAATATTTCTGCCCAAGGCATCTCCCTCCTGGGGCATCTCCCAAAACAAAAAAAGCCCCTAGTCTCAGACTCGGGGCTCATTAAATACGTTATGCTTTAAGGCGATTACTTCGCTGCGCGAGACGCACGCTTACGGTCGCTTTCCGTTAGGAACTTCTTACGAATACGGATGCTTTCCGGCGTTACTTCGACTAGCTCGTCATCATCGATGAACTCTAGCGCTTGCTCAAGCGTCATCTTGATTGGCGGAGTAAGCACCTGCGCGTCATCGGTACCCGATGCACGAACGTTGGTAAGCTGCTTACCTTTCAGTGCGTTAACGGTTAGGTCGTTGTCACGGCTGTGAATACCAATCACCATGCCTTCGTACACTTCCACACCGTGACCGATAAATAGGCGACCACGCTCTTGAAGGTTGAACAGCGCGTTAGTCAGCGCTTTACCCATAGCGTTAGCAATCAGTACACCGTTGACACGTTGACCGATGTTACCGCCTTTGTGTGGCGCGTAGCGATCAAACGTATGGTAAAGAAGACCAGAACCCGACGTTAGCGTCATGAATTCGGTTTGGAAACCAATCAGACCACGAGATGGCATTTCGAAGTCCATACGAACGCGGCCTTTACCATCTGGAGACATGTCTTTCAGCTCACCTTTACGCAGGCCGATGTTCTCCATGATGCCGCCTTGGTGCTCTTCCATCACGTCGATCGTTACCGTCTCGAATGGTTCCAATAGCTGACCATTCTCTTCTTTGATGATAACTTCAGGACGCGATACCGCAAGCTCAAAGCCTTCACGACGCATGTTTTCGATCAGGATAGAGAGGTGAAGCTCACCACGGCCTGATACACGGAATTTGTCTGGATCGTCCGTTTGCTCAACACGCAGTGCTACGTTGTGAACCAGTTCTTTCTCTAGACGCTCAAGGATGTTACGTGACGTCACGAACTTACCTTCTTTACCCGCGAATGGAGACGTGTTGACTTGGAACGTCATGGTCACTGTTGGCTCATCAACAGACAGTGGTGGGAGCGCTTCAACTGCGTTTTGTGCACAGATGGTGTCAGAAATTTTAAGCTCACCCAGACCTGTGATGGCGATGATATCACCCGCGTTCGCTTGCTCCACTTCGTGACGCTCTAGGCCAAGGTAGCCCATAACAGTGCCAACTTTACCGTTGCGCGTTTTACCGTCTGCACCGATGATCGTCACTTGTTGGTTCGCTTTCACGCTACCACGAGTCACACGAGCCACACCGATAACACCCACGTAAGAGCTGTAGTCTAGCTGAGAAACCTGCATCTGCAGTGGACCATCAAGGTCAACATTTGGCGCATCAACCACATCAACGATGGTTTGGAATAGAGGTTCCATGTTCTCGCCTGTTGCGCCTTCTTCTAGCGTAGCCCAGCCATTCAGTGCTGACGCGTAGACCACTTTAAAGTCTAGCTGTTCGTCGGTCGCGCCTAGGTTGTCAAATAGGTCAAACACTTGGTCCATAACCCAATCAGGACGAGCACCAGGGCGGTCAATCTTGTTGATGACAACGATAGGCTTTAGGCCGTGTGCGAAGGCTTTTTGCGTTACGAAACGGGTTTGCGGCATCGGGCCGTCTACCGCGTCAACGATCAGTAGCACTGAGTCTACCATCGACATGATACGTTCTACTTCACCACCGAAGTCCGCGTGTCCTGGGGTATCAACGATGTTGATGCGGTAGTCATTCCAGTTGATGGCGGTGTTTTTCGCCAAAATGGTGATGCCGCGCTCTTTCTCGATGTCGTTCGAGTCCATGACTCGCTCTTCCGCTTCACCGCGAGACTCAAGCGTGCCTGATTGCTGGAGCAGTTTGTCAACCAGCGTGGTTTTACCGTGGTCAACGTGCGCGATGATCGCGATATTTCTTAAATTATCAATCTGTGGAGTAGCCATGGATTTGATTCACTCGAATATGAGAAACACGCCGTTTATCTTAGGTGAATAAGGGTCATTGCCCTATTACCTATCAAACCGCGTGCTTACTTGATTAAAAAAACGGCCATAATGTACCAGATTTTCGCAAAAAACCCAGAAATATGTGATCTGCTTCGGCTCTTTTCACCTTTATTTTCCGTTTTTTCTCGCAGGCATTCCAATACGGCCTGACGTACCGACGCACAGTGCAGATTAGGTGAAAAATGCGGATTGACAATTGAGCAAAATCTAGGCTGAATGGTGTTCGGTCTTGAGTCATATTGGTGCATAAAAATGAAATTGCACCAAAACAATGCACTACAAGATCATTTTGGTGCAACAACGTGCACCAAACTTAAGCCCCATCCGCTAATTAATTGAAATTAATGGATTAATTTTTTTGGCATGATTTTGGCTTAGTTTGGATCAGCATCGGTTAATCAAGCGACACGGAATTAATCAATGCTGGATTTTTCCAAATCGAGTCATTCACGCTTTATCAACACTGGAGGTTTTCCAAGATGTCAGTAGAAAATGTTCTATCGCTGATCCAAGAGAACGAAGTTAAGTTCGTTGACCTACGTTTCACAGATACAAAGGGTAAAGAGCAACACATCTCTATCCCGGCTCACCAAATTGATGCGGACTTCTTCGAAGAAGGCAAAATGTTTGACGGTTCTTCTGTTGCTGGCTGGAAAGGCATCAACGAGTCAGACATGGTGATGATGCCAGACGCAACAAGCGCTGTACTTGACCCATTTACCGAAGATGCGACTCTGAACATTCGTTGTGACATCCTAGAGCCTGCAACCATGCAGGGCTACGATCGCGACCCACGCTCTATCGCAAAACGCGCGGAAGACTTCATGCGTTCAACAGGTATTGCTGACACAGTGCTTATCGGTCCTGAGCCAGAATTCTTCCTGTTTGATGACGTAAAATTTGCGACTGACATGTCAGGTTCATTCTTCAAGATTGATGACGTTGAAGCAGCGTGGAACACAGGCTCTGACTACGAAGAAGGCAACAAAGGCCACCGTCCTGGTGTGAAAGGCGGTTACTTCCCAGTCGCGCCAGTTGATTCTTCTCAAGACATCCGTAGCGCCATGTGTTTGATCATGGAAGAGATGGGTTTGGTTGTTGAAGCACACCACCACGAAGTGGCGACTGCGGGTCAAAACGAAATCGCAACTCGCTTCAACACGCTAACAACAAAAGCGGATGAAATCCAAATCTACAAGTACGTCGTACACAACGTAGCTCACGCGTTTGGTAAGACAGCCACCTTCATGCCTAAGCCACTCGTGGGTGACAACGGTAGCGGTATGCACGTTCACCAATCTCTAGCGAAAGACGGCGTAAACCTGTTTGCTGGCGATAAGTACGGCGGCCTATCTGAAACTGCGCTTTACTACATCGGCGGTATCATCAAGCACGCTCGCGCAATCAACGCATTTGCTAACCCGTCAACTAACTCATACAAGCGTCTTGTTCCAGGCTTTGAAGCACCTGTTATGCTCGCTTACTCAGCGCGTAACCGCTCTGCATCAATCCGTATCCCTGTGGTACCAAGCCCTAAAGCGCGTCGTATCGAAGTCCGCTTCGGTGACCCAGCAGCGAACCCATACCTATGTTTCGCAGCAATGCTGATGGCGGGTCTTGACGGTATCAAGAACAAGATCCACCCAGGCGAAGCAATGGACAAAGACTTGTACGACCTACCAGCTGAGGAAGCAGCAGAAATCCCAACTGTTGCCTACTCACTGAAAGACGCACTAGAAGAGCTGGATGCAGACCGTGAGTTCTTGACAGCTGGTGGCGTATTCTCTGACGACTTCATCGACTCTTACATCGGCCTAAAAGCGCAAGATGTAGAGAAAGTGAACATGACAACGCACCCACTAGAATTCGAACTTTACTACTCAGTATAAGTCTCGGTATAAGAAATCTAGTCGCGACGTTTCGTCACGTTACATAATTCTAAGGCTCGCCTCGCAGGCGAGCTTTTTTTATCTGTGCACTTTACCACTCTTGACTACTATGGGTTCACACCGTCAACGTGAGAGCTTAAGTATGAAACCTCTAGCCCCTTTCACTGCGTTCACTTTACTGAGTCTATCCTTTGTAAGCCTGCCGCTTTGTCACGCCCAGACTGTCTACACTTGGGTCAATGATGAGGGGGTGCGCCACTTCAGTGATTCACCCGGTCATGAGCGGGCGAGCGCTTTAACCTTGCCTGACGTCGACTCCCCGCCGCCCCAACCGGAATTTGATGCTGCCGAGCCAGTGCCAAGCAGAGACCATTCAAACGCACAAGCAGACGCGCGCAGCCAAGAGACCACAAGCGCCTCTTCGGAGCACGCCGCTACCTCTTTGCAAGTGAATACACCTTTGCAAGTGACGATTATCTCACCCAGTGACGATCAAGCCGTGCGCAGCAACAGCGGCCGTTTGACGATTCAAGGCGAAGCCAACCGAAAACTGGCGATTGGCGAGCAGTTTCAACTGTTGATGAACGGTCAACCCTTCGATGCGCCAACACACCGCCCAAACTGGTCCTTGACCAATGTGGACAGAGGCTCACACTCTTTTATTATTCAAGCCTTTAGAGACGGCAAGCTTATTGCATCTTCCAACCCTATTACGGTGCATCTACAGAGAGTCAGTACCGCTGCGGCGCCGAGCTCGCCCTAAGCCCATAAAATCAAGCTTTTGAGCTTTTACTCTCTCTGGGATTGCGCCATACTTGGGTGTTGCAGTGCACCATTTTTGTGCATTGCACTATTCAGGTTCACGGAAGAGGGTAAACCGAGTGGAAAGTGGATTAAACGACATCATCTTGAATCATCAAGTGACCGCGATACTCATCATGAACGAGTCGCTTCAGGTTCGCTACGCCAACCCTGCTGCCGAGCAACTCTTTGCCCAGAGCATGAAACGCATTGTGGGCCAACCACTCTCTCATTTAGTTCAGCACGCTTCGATGGATCTCGCCTTGTTGTCGCAGCCCCTGCAAAGTGGTCAAAGCATTACCGACAGTGACGTGACCTTTGTTGTTGATGGCAAACCGCTGATGTTGGAGGTTACCGTCAGCCCAATATCTTGGGAAAAGAAACTGATGCTGCTGGTTGAGATGCGTAAGATTGGTCAACAGCGTCGCTTATCACAAGAGTTGAATCAGCATGCGCAGCAGCAAGCCGCTAAACTCTTAGTGCGTGGCCTTGCGCACGAGATCAAAAACCCACTTGGCGGCCTGCGTGGCGCCGCTCAGCTGCTCGAGCGTACCTTGCCCGATCCAACACTGACCGAATACACCCACATCATCATCGAGCAAGCGGATCGCCTGCGCGCCTTGGTCGACCGACTGCTTGGCCCGCAGAAACCGGGCAAAAAGCAGCTCGAAAACTTACACCTCATTTTGGAAAAAGTCCGTCAGTTAGTGGATCTTGAAGTCAATCAGCGTATCGAGATAGAACGCGACTACGACCCAAGTTTGCCGGAAATTTTGATGGACGCCGACCAGATTGAGCAGGCACTGCTCAATATCGTGAGTAATGCCGGACAGATTTTGTCATCGCAAGACAATGGCAAGATCACCATTCGCACCAGAACGGTGCACCAAACCAATATCCATGGCCAGCGCTGCAAACTGGCAGCGCGCATTGAAGTGATTGATAACGGCCCCGGCATTCCATCTGAACTGCAAGATACGCTGTTTTACCCTATGGTCAGCGGCCGAGACGGCGGAACGGGTCTAGGATTATCCATCGCGCAGAACCTTATCGATCAACATCAAGGAAAAATCGATGTCGAAAGCTGGCCAGGAAGAACCACATTTACGATTTATCTGCCCATTTAAGGTAGAGATTTATTTGCTGCCCGACGTCAAAGGCGAAGGGAAAGACTGTCATTTGGCGATGCTGTGAGGAAAGGAAGTTATGAGTAAAGGATACGTTTGGGTCGTCGATGATGACAGCTCGATTCGTTGGGTAATGGAGAAGACCTTATCGTCGGCCAATATTAAATGCGAAACTTTCGCGGATGCTGAGAGTGTCTTAATGGCTCTTGAGCGCGAGTCACCCGATGTATTGGTGTCGGATATTCGCATGCCGGGCATTGATGGCATTCAGCTACTCAAGCAGGTTCACGAGGCCTCACCCGACCTGCCTGTTATCATCATGACGGCGCACTCTGATCTGGATGCCGCGGTCAACGCCTACCAAAAAGGGGCGTTTGAATATCTGCCCAAACCTTTTGATGTCGACGAAACCCTCACCTTAGTGGAGCGTGCGATTACGCACAGCCACGAGCAAAAGCGTGAGCACGCCACCGCCGACCATGACACCTACAGCCCGCCAGAAATCATCGGTGAAGCACCGGCAATGCAAGAGGTATTTCGCGCCATCGGCCGCCTATCACGTTCGTCCATTTCGGTGCTGATTAATGGCGAGTCCGGTACCGGTAAAGAGCTGGTGGCACACGCACTGCACCGTCATAGCCCTCGAGCGAGTAAACCGTTTATTGCCCTCAACATGGCCGCGATTCCCAAAGATTTGATTGAATCGGAGCTGTTTGGCCATGAAAAAGGCGCTTTCACCGGTGCCAACAACGTGCGCCAAGGCCGATTTGAGCAAGCCAATGGGGGAACCCTGTTTTTGGATGAGATCGGTGACATGCCGCTCGATATTCAAACTCGCTTGCTCCGTGTCTTGGCCGATGGTCAGTTCTATCGCGTCGGCGGCCACTCGCCAATCAAAGTGGATGTGCGTATCGTCGCTGCGACCCACCAAAACTTAGAAAAATTGGTTCATGAGAACAAATTCCGCGAAGATTTGTTCCACCGCCTGAATGTCATCCGCATCAAGATTCCGTCACTGCGCGAACGCAAACAAGACATTGAGAAACTGACGCTGCACTTCTTAGCACTGGCCGCCGAAGAGCTGGGCGTAGACGTGAAGACACTGCATCCGACCACAGTAGACACGTTAAACCGCCTCGATTGGCCGGGTAACGTGCGCCAGCTAGAGAACGTCTGTCGCTGGCTGACCGTGATGGCCAGTGGCAGTGAAGTGTTGCCCAACGATTTGCCGACGCAGTTACTGCAAGACAGCCATACTACGCAAAGCAGTGGCGAAGGCAACTGGCAGCAACAACTGTCGAGCTGGGCGCGAGACGCACTCTCCAAAGGCGACTCTGAGCTGCTCTCTTACGCACTTCCTGAATTTGAACGTATACTTTTAGAAGCAGCACTTGAACATACCAACGGTCACAAGCAGGATGCCGCAAAGCTCCTTGGTTGGGGGCGCAATACACTTACCCGCAAACTGAAAGAGCTTTACTGATTGTATTTAAAGAGAAAATCGAGATGCAACCCTTTGCATTATAAGGATCCAAGGTCTCGATTTTTCTCTGATTTTTTCCTCGCTTGACTGTTTTAAAGCCGATAAGATGACTTAACGCACACGCAAGAATCCGGACTTTATGGCGACCACTCAAATCACTCTAAGAACTGCCGTTGTTCTCCCATTCGTGATGATCTTTATCATCACGCTGGGTGTGATTGTTGCGGTACAAAAAAGCAGTTATGAAGACATGGTCGTGAACGTCAGTGACCAGGCGCTCTCGTCACTGACCGACAACGTCACCTTAGAGCTCAATCACTTTCTCAGTCCCGCCTTTGATGCCAGTCTGGCGATCAGCCACACCATCGGCTTTGGTGAGCTCTATCGTCATGATGATATGCGCCAAATCGAAGCGTATCTGCGCAGCAGCTTTTCGGATCTCTATCGCTCGATCCCTAACTTGGATGCGATTGGTTTTGGTGGTGAAGGCGCCGAATATGTCGGTTATCGCCGCGAAGCCAATCAAGGGCTGACCTTGATGCTAAAAGACCGCCGCACTTTAGACAAACTGGTGATTTATCGCGGTCAACAGGTCTCTGGAGAGGTTCGCTCCGTCATCGATAACTATGACCCGCGTGTGCGCCCTTGGTACACGCCAATCGCAGACCATCACCATGGTGCCTGGTCGTCCATTTACGCCAATGCCGATGAGCGGCAAGATATCACGCTGACCGCACTGACGCCCGTGTTTGCTGAAGAAAAGTTTGTCGGCGTGGTGGGTGCCGATCTGAAAATCGACACGTTTAATGCCTTCTTGCGTCAGCAGCGCGATAAGAACAGCGTGATTATTTACATTACGGATGCCGAGCAGCGTTTAGTCGCCCATTCCACCGAAGGGAGCGTCGTTTCTTGGGGTACCGCGCAGAGCAAAAAAGGCGACCGCCTGCTTGCCATCGAGAGTGGTCATCCGGTGGTCAAAGCCAGTGCCTTGCACGCCAGCGAGGCCAATCTATTCCAGCAAGGACGTTTCGAGCAGCAGCAATATTATCGCTTCCCGCTTTCGCTAAATGGCCAACGTTACTTCAACCACATTACGCCCTACACCGACTCGCATGGTTTGACCTGGTATATCGGCGTCGCCATCGCTGAGCAAGATTTACTGGGCGATTTGGCACAAAGTCAGCGCAACGGTTGGTTAACGGGTTTATTGGTCAGCGTCTTGGGGGTCCTCGTCTGCCTTATCGCTCTGAACAAAGTGGTCAAACCCATCACCTCAACCGCTGATGCCGCCAAGCATCTTGCCAAAGGCGATTGGGATAGCCACATGCCTAAACCTGGCCATATCTATGAAACCAATCTCTTGGTGTTCGCGTTTAACGAAATGGCAAACAACCTCAAAGCCTCTTTCAAAGCCTTAAAATCGCAACTGCTGTACGACTCGCTGACTCGCTTATACAGCCGTGAAGGGCTGGTCGATACCTGTGATAGCCTGAGAAAGCTCGAGGGGACCCTGCTGTTAGTCGGGATCAACAAATTCCGTGATATCAATGACAGCCTCGGCCACCTGCAAGGCGATCAACTGCTGGCGATCATTGCAGAGCGGCTGAAAACACGGTTTGAACAAAACAGCTATTTGGCGCGCATCGGTGGCGATGAGTTTGCGATTTATATTCCCGCTCATCGCGACAACGAACCTGCAAATGTCTACGCTAACCAAGTGTTGCAGATGTTTGCCTCGCCGTTTTCCATGGCGAGTGAAAATGTGGTAGTCAATGTCTCCGTCGGGATTGTGGAAGAAGGGCCGAGCCACAACATGACCCTGTGGCTAAGAAACGGCAGTATTGCCCTGAGTAACGCTAAGCAAGAGCCGTCCAACATCAGTTACTACAAACCCGAGATGGCGGATATTTCGCGCAAACGCACGCTAATGCAAGCGAAGATCCAATCCGGCGTGGAGAAGCAAGAGTTCTTACCTTTCTATCAACCGATCGTTGATTTAGCCAGTGGCAAAGTGGTCGGCGCCGAAGCGCTAGCACGCTGGCAATCCGCAGATTCAGGGCTTATCTCTCCTATGGAGTTCATCCCTATCGCTGAAGAGAGCGGACTGATTGGCGCCATCGGTGAGACCATTTTGCGTCAAGCGTGCAACGACACGGTGAAGGGGATGCAAGACGGCAAATGGGATGAGAATTTCCATATCCACGTCAATTTGTCGGTTAAACAACTGTCGAATGTCGATTTGATTGCCTCACTCAAGCGCATCCTTGATGAGTCCGGTCTCGATGCCGATAACCTGACGTTGGAAATCACCGAGTCCCGTATTGTCGATAATGACCCAGTGATCATCAAAAACATGCGGGCCATTCGCGATCTTGGTGTCCACATCGCCATCGATGATTTTGGTACCGGTTATAGCTCACTGGCGTATTTGCACAAGCTGCCGTTCGATTGTCTAAAGATCGATCGCACCTTTGTCAACAAAATGCGCCCAGAGCAGCTCGATACGTCGATCGTCGCTGCGATTGTCAACATGACCAAGAGCATGAAAGTGGAACTGGTTGCCGAAGGGATCGAGACCCAAGAGCAAGCGCAAATGCTCACCTCCCTCGCCTGTCCATTAGGTCAAGGCTTCCTCTACAGCCGCCCCATTACCTATCAGGATTGGCCAACAGATCTGGTTAACATGAAGCGATAATCAGCACATCGGGTCGATTTTGCGCGCTTATCCTACTGACACTCACATCATTGACTCTTATACTTAGCTCAAATTAGACCCATTGGATCCGTCATAATGATAACGAAAAATCTCCCGCTTACCGATTTGCACCGTCACCTTGACGGCAATATTCGCACTCAAACGATTTTAGAACTGGGCCAGAAGTTTGGCGTCGCCTTGCCCGCGTATGATGTGGCATCGTTAACCCCCCACGTACAAATTGTGGAAGCAGAGCCTTCATTGGTTGCCTTTTTGTCCAAGCTTGATTGGGGCGTAGCGGTCTTGGGCGATCTTGACGCGTGTCGCCGAGTCGCCTATGAAAACGTGGAAGACGCTCTGAATGCTCGTATTGACTATGCCGAGCTGCGTTTCTCTCCTTACTACATGGCGATGAAACACAAACTGCCCGTGGCTGGTGTGGTGGAAGCCGTCGTCGATGGTGTAAAAGCGGGTGTGCGAGATTTTGGCATTCAAGCCAATCTGATTGGGATCATGAGCCGCACCTTTGGCACCGATGCCTGTCAGCAAGAGTTGGATGCGATTTTGACACAGAAAGATCACATTGTTGCCGTTGACCTCGCCGGTGACGAACTCGGCCAACCCGGTGATCGCTTCGTGAAGCACTTTAAGCAAGTGAAGGATGCGGGCCTCAACGTCACGGTTCACGCTGGCGAAGCGGCGGGAGCAGAAAGCATGTGGCAAGCGATCAACCAACTTGGTGCGACGCGTATTGGCCACGGTGTAAAAGCCATCCACGACCCGAAATTGATGGATTATCTCGCAGAGCAGCGCATTGGCATTGAGTCCTGCCTAACGTCTAATATCCAAACCAGTACCGTGGATTCATTGGCCAACCACCCAATTAAGACCTTCCTTGAACATGGCGTGCTAGCCTGTCTCAACACCGACGACCCTGCTGTTGAGGGTATTGAGCTTCCTTATGAGTATGAGGTCGCTGCGCCGCAAGCAGGCTTGTCAGCAGAGCAAATTCGTCAAGCTCAGATCAATGGTTTAGAGTTGGCCTTTTTGTCCGAAGCCGACAAACAAGCCCTGAGAGAGAAAGTCGCCCAGCGCGTCTAGAACACGCCTTACCGTCCGTATCTAGCCGACCGCATCTAGCCAGCCATCGTGCTGGCTTTTTTGTATTTGGCGTTTGTGGGTGTCGTTTTTGAGGGGAAAGGTCAAGGACAGGTAGGTTGCAGCGACTCGAAAAACACATGATAGTGACAGTCGCAGTCGGTAGATATAGATTTGAAAAAATAGATATGCGCAGATATGAAAAAAGCCTCGCTATCACTAGCGAGGCTTTCAATAGTGGCGGAGAGATAGGGATTTGAACCCTAGATACGCTATTAACGTATGCCGGTTTTCAAGACCGGTGCTTTCAACCACTCAGCCATCTCTCCACAAATTGTGTAATCAAAGTCTTACTCACCCTTAAAGGTCGCTTTGATTAAGAAATTGTTTCTGTAACGCCGCAGATTTTGGTGTGAGAAGCGCAGTGTGCAGTCGCACATGAGCATCGCAGCAACAAAAGATGCAAGTTACGGGAACAATTTACAATCGAAGCCTGGCGATGTCCTACTCTCACATGGGGAAGCCCCACACTACCATCGGCGCTAATTCGTTTCACTTCTGAGTTCGGCATGGAATCAGGTGGGTCCAAATCGCTATGGTCGCCAAGCAAATTCTTTAATTCGGAAAGCTGTTTACGTTCTTACACATTCAATGTTCTTACATTGAGTCCATCAAAACCCTTTGGGTGTTGTATGGTTAAGCCTCACGGGCAATTAGTACAGGTTAGCTCAACGCCTCACAGCGCTTACACACCCTGCCTATCAACGTTCTAGTCTCGAACAACCCTTAAGGGCACTTAAAGTGCCAGGGAAGACTCATCTCAGGGCTCGCTTCCCGCTTAGATGCTTTCAGCGGTTATCGATTCCGAACTTAGCTACCGGGCAATGCGTCTGGCGACACAACCCGAACACCAGAGGTTCGTCCACTCCGGTCCTCTCGTACTAGGAGCAGCCCCCTTCAATCTTCCAACGCCCACGGCAGATAGGGACCGAACTGTCTCACGACGTTCTAAACCCAGCTCGCGTACCACTTTAAATGGCGAACAGCCATACCCTTGGGACCGACTTCAGCCCCAGGATGTGATGAGCCGACATCGAGGTGCCAAACACCGCCGTCGATATGAACTCTTGGGCGGTATCAGCCTGTTATCCCCGGAGTACCTTTTATCCGTTGAGCGATGGCCCTTCCATTCAGAACCACCGGATCACTATGACCTGCTTTCGCACCTGCTCGAATTGTCATTCTCGCAGTCAAGCGGGCTTATGCCATTGCACTAACCTCACGATGTCCAACCGTGATTAGCCCACCTTCGTGCTCCTCCGTTACTCTTTGGGAGGAGACCGCCCCAGTCAAACTACCCACCAGGCACTGTCCTCACCCCGGATAACGGGGCTAAGTTAGAACATCAAACATACAAGGGTGGTATTTCAAGGTCGGCTCCACAGATACTGGCGTACCTGCTTCAAAGCCTCCCACCTATCCTACACATGTAGGCTCAATGTTCAGTGCCAAGCTGTAGTAAAGGTTCACGGGGTCTTTCCGTCTAGCCGCGGGTACACTGCATCTTCACAGCGATTTCAATTTCACTGAGTCTCGGGTGGAGACAGCGTGGCCATCATTACGCCATTCGTGCAGGTCGGAACTTACCCGACAAGGAATTTCGCTACCTTAGGACCGTTATAGTTACGGCCGCCGTTTACCGGGGCTTCGATCAAGAGCTTCGACCGAAGTCTAACCCCATCAATTAACCTTCCGGCACCGGGCAGGCGTCACACCGTATACGTCATCTTACGATTTTGCACAGTGCTGTGTTTTTAATAAACAGTTGCAGCCACCTGGTATCTGCGACTCTCAATAGCTCCATCCGCAAGGGACTTCACCGTCAAGAGCGTACCTTCTCCCGAAGTTACGGTACCATTTTGCCTAGTTCCTTCACCCGAGTTCTCTCAAGCGCCTTGGTATTCTCTACCCGACCACCTGTGTCGGTTTGGGGTACGATTCCAACTTATCTGAAGCTTAGAGGCTTTTCCTGGAAGCATGGCATCAATGACTTCACGCCCTTGGGCGCTCGACGTCGTGTCTCAGCCTTAAAGAGAGCCGGATTTACCTAACTCTCAAGCCTACGCACTTGAACCTGGACAACCGTCGCCAGGCCCACCTAGCCTTCTCCGTCCCCCCATCGCAATAAGTTGAAGTACGGGAATATTAACCCGTTTCCCATCGACTACGCCTTTCGGCCTCGCCTTAGGGGTCGACTTACCCTGCCCCGATTAACGTTGGACAGGAACCCTTGGTCTTCCGGCGAGGAGGTTTTTCACCCCCTTTATCGTTACTCATGTCAGCATTCGCACTTCTGATACCTCCAGCATGCTTTACAACACACCTTCAACGGCTTACAGAACGCTCCCCTACCCAATACCTAAAAGGTATTGCCGCAGCTTCGGTTTATAGCTTAGCCCCGTTACATCTTCCGCGCAGGCCGACTCGACTAGTGAGCTATTACGCTTTCTTTAAATGATGGCTGCTTCTAAGCCAACATCCTAGCTGTCTAAGCCTTCCCACATCGTTTCCCACTTAGCTATAATTTGGGACCTTAGCTGGCGGTCTGGGTTGTTTCCCTCTCCACGACGGACGTTAGCACCCGCCGTGTGTCTCCCGGATAGTACTTACTGGTATTCGGAGTTTGCAAAGGGTTGGTAAGTCGGGATGACCCCCTAGCCTTAACAGTGCTCTACCCCCAGTAGTATTCGTCCGAGGCGCTACCTAAATAGCTTTCGGGGAGAACCAGCTATCTCCAGGTTTGATTGGCCTTTCACCCCTAGCCACAAGTCATCCGCTAATTTTTCAACATTAGTCGGTTCGGTCCTCCAGTTGATGTTACTCAACCTTCAACCTGCCCATGGCTAGATCACCTGGTTTCGGGTCTATATCCAGAGACTGAGCGCCCAGTTAAGACTCGGTTTCCCTACGGCTCCCCTAGATGGTTAACCTTGCCACTGAATATAAGTCGCTGACCCATTATACAAAAGGTACGCAGTCACACCACGAAGGTGCTCCTACTGCTTGTACGTACACGGTTTCAGGTTCTATTTCACTCCCCTCACAGGGGTTCTTTTCGCCTTTCCCTCACGGTACTGGTTCACTATCGGTCAGTCAGTAGTATTTAGCCTTGGAGGATGGTCCCCCCATATTCAGACAGGATATCACGTGTCCCGCCCTACTCGATTTCACTGAATGTGCGTTGTCAACTACGGGGCTATCACCCTTTATTGCCGGACTTTCCAGACCGTTCGTCTAACGCATATAAAGCTTAAGGGCTAGTCCAATTTCGCTCGCCGCTACTTTCGGAATCTCGGTTGATTTCTTTTCCTCGGGGTACTTAGATGTTTCAGTTCCCCCGGTTCGCCTCGTTATGCTATGTATTCACATAACGATACCTGCTTATGCAGGTGGGTTTCCCCATTCGGAAATCCC
>NZ_JCBDHJ010000004.1:0-52157 GCF_059834135.1 Vibrio sp. R10-SG-ISO4 | reverse complement strand
ACTGTGCTCGAATGCCCATCCTTTAAAAAGGAAAGTCATTCAAATGGTCACTCAGTTCATTGAAACCTAATTTGAAACCGCTCTTTATTAAGAGAAATTTCTAATTGGATTATCATCAACGAGTGCCCACACAGATTGATAGGTTTATATTGTTAAAGAGCGTCTAGTGCGATGTCGCTTTTGCGTCTCGCTGCTAGGGGTGCGTATCTTACGCTTCCCGTTTTCAGAGTCAAGCTTTTTTATTCGCTTAATTTTTCTGAACCCGATTTGGTTTGTGACTTTCGTCTCACTCCGTGTCGGTGAGGCGGGATTATAGGGAGGTCTGAAAGGAAGACAAGCACTATTTTCAATTTATTTTCCGTTTGCTCAAAATTAAATCAAACCGATGAAAATAGAATAAAATTTCAACATTTGAGACACGTCACATCAATAGGTTGGAAAAACAATAACCTTATACGTAATATGCCTGTATCTATTTTGTTAATAATAGATTTTCTTATTCTCAACCAAAAAGTTGTATTCCAATATGAGTTCAAATAAATCAACCATTCTGATGGTAGCCTTGGCGGTATTGGGTGGCATGCTCTTTCTCTTTATCGAATCACAAGGAAAAGAGCTATCTTCTGCGTTGACTTTTGTTATCGGTGTTTTTGCTTGCGCTTTTGTTTTTAAATTTTCGAATACCGATTCAGAGCCAGAACCAGTCAGCGATCCATCCACCAAGACCTTATATGTTGGTAACCTTCCATACAAAGCAAACGAATCTCACGTCAAAGAGTTGTTTGCTCAACATGGTGAAGTATTTGCCGTTCGATTAATGAAGGATAAAAGGACAGGAAAGCGTCGTGGCTTCGGTTTTGTGGTAATGGCCACCAACGACGCGCAAACCGCAATCGATGCGCTGAATGATAAAGACTATCTTCAGCGTACCTTAAAGGTGAGGATTGCTAACGATCCAAAATCTCAATCGGAGAACTCTGAACAGGAGTAAACCCTAAGTTCTGCAGTTTTCTGTTCAGCGCTTCTTCCTGCCAAGGGGGAGCGCTGGAGTAAATCTCCCGCTTGCCCTTCTCACTCGCTGCTAATTCATGACCCAGCAGCTGTTTTACGCGTCTCGCAATAGCTTGACCGGAGTCCACTAGGATTACGCCATCACCGAGCACCTGTTGGATCTCATCTTTGATGAGCGGAAAGTGGGTACAGCCTAGTACGGCAACATCAATGTGACCTTTGATCGGCAGCAGCACTTCCTCTAACTCTTCCAGTACTACTGCTTGCCCACGTAGCTTCTCTTCAGCCATATCCACCAGCCTTGTCGATCCTAGCATTTCGACGGGTTTACTCTGAGAGAAGTTGCGAATGAGGTCATGGGTATATTCTCGTGTCACCGTCGCAGGCGTCGCAATCAACCCCACGGCTGTATTGGCCATGTTTGACGCCGGCTTAATCGCCGGCACAACACCGACAATAGGAATAGTATGCTGGGCACGAAGTGTGGGGAGCACAATGGTGCTCGCCGTATTACATGCAATCACCACTAGATCGATACGAAACCGACCGACGCATTGCGACACGATTTGCTTTACGCGATCGATCAACACCCTGTGTTCTAGCTCACCGTAAGGGTACGCTTCGTTATCAAAAACGTAGTAGTAGTTGAATTGGGGTAGGATCGCCTCGATTTCTTGATAGACAGAAAGCCCACCAACACCGGAATCAAAAATTAGAACATTTGGCTGAGAGAACACAGGCGACTTCCACACAATAAGATGCGCTGATCATACTCGCTCTGCATCGATTGGCAATATCGAGGCTTGATAACGTTAATATAGGAAGCGCTCTCGATGGGTCAATGCATAATGCGTACGACAATAAGAAAACCACCCGAGGGCGGTTTTCCTACATTATCTTAAAACTCATATGCCGCGTTGAGATAAAACTCACGCCCCGACGTATTATACCCATACCCGTAGAAATCTAGGCGGTTTGTATACTCTTCATCAAACACGTTACTCACTTTACCACGAACCACAAAATCACTTGTTACATAATAGCTCAACGCAAAGTCAACCAAGGTGTACGCTTCAAGCTCTTTAGTATTGCTCGCATCATCAAAGCTTTTACCTCGGTATAGCGTCGATAAATCAAATTGCCACTGCTCCAAAATATACGAGGCGTTCCACTTAGCGCTATGTTTTGCGCGGCGCTGTAGTTGCTTGCCGGTTTCGGTATCTTTTGCGTCGGTGTAGTCATAGCTTAGCTGGTGACTAATTTCACCAGTATTGAAACCGAGCTCTAACTCAAAGCCTTTGATAAGTGCTTCATTAACATTCTCTGGAGAAGACACAAATGTTAGGGGATCGTAGACCCATGAGATAAGGTTATCAATTTCTGTTCGATAACCTGTTGCTCGCCAATTAACCAAATGGATATCACCGTATAAAGAAGATTCAATATGTTTTGACTCTTCTGGAAGAACGTTAGGGTTACCTTTACTGAAGCCCGTATCTGGGTAGTACAGATCGTTGAATGTTGGCGCTTTAAATGCCGTACCGCCACTAACTGACCAAGAAAGCTCCGGAATAAACTGATAGAAACCACCTAACTGCCAAGTATTTTCACGCCCAAACGCATTGCTGTCGTCAGTACGAACACTGCCTTCAAGGCCATAATTAGCCGCATTGTATTGCGCTAAGGCATACAGTGCGTTGTTCGAACGATTATCAACATCGTAGCCTTGACCATTCGTGTAGACCTCTTCTTCCTGGTACTCGTAACCACCACCAAGATTCAACTCTTCTGTCAGTTGGTAGTTATGAATCCAGTTAAGCATTAGCCTTTCTGTTTGGAAAGTGCTCTCGTAGCCTGAATCATCCAAGTTTTTTGAACGGTCTCGGTTCTTCGCGAGTGATAACTCTGAAGCGTATAGATCTTTACGATAATCTAGCTTACCTGCCACATTGAAATTCGACGCTTCAGATACTCTATTAGGGTAATTTTCCCATTCTGTATAAGTTGGCGCAGCGAAACCACCAGCATCGTAGTCCGATTTACCCTCATGTAAATAACCAAATATACTTGCCGTTAAATGGTCATTTGCTTTTGCGCCAAGTTCTACGGTGAGATCATGCGCTTCAAACCCATCTCTGTCTTGCTCATAAGGTTCTGGAAGCGCCGAAAATCCCTCATTGGCCTTGGTGCTCACAGCTACACGTGCCCAACCTGTATCACCAATATCAACCGAGCCGGCAGCATTCGCTTGATAATACCCTTTGCTACCTATACCGCCACCGATTTCCCCACTATTACCCGTTGCTCCCGCTGTGGTAATAATGTTGATCACACCGCCAATTGCATCTGAACCGTATACCGCTGCACGAGGACCTCGCAAGACCTCAATACGTTCAACACCGGTTAATGGAATCGTACTAATATCTGCACTACCCAAGGTAGCACTACCGATACGTACACCATTGACCATAACCAACTGATGTCGACTGGAAGTACCGCGTACATAAATCTCCGTTGATTTACCGTAACCACCGCCTTCCACAATTTGAATACCAGGTAGTCGTTGAAGCACTTCTGCAAGAGAAACCGCCTGAATCGCTGCAATTTCTTCTTTCGTTACAATGTTTATTGGGGTGGTAGCTGCGCTAGCGCGCTGCTCAAAACGATTCGCCGTCACCACCATGGTTTCATCAGCGGCGGCTTCTTGGGCCAAACTCGAGGTAGCAGGAAGTAGCGATGCCACTGCTATCGCTAGAATAGATTTGTTCATTATATTGTTCCTAAATCGCGTAAATCCTACTGAGTTCTGGCGGATGCCGTTGATGGAACTCAGCTGCTGGCAGGTATTCGGACTTAAGAGCTGTTGGCCTACTGCCTCGACTTCCCACACCTCCCGTGGTGCAGTGTCGTGTTGAGGGATCGTTCTCTTTTACCGCTGCGCGTCAGTTCTGGATTTACACCAGATTCCCTTTTCAGCCATCTATACATCTAGATAGCACCAGCTTGAAGGCATAGTATTGAGCCTGACGGTATTTGTCTAGTGATAGATGGCTATAAGCTATAGTTTTACAGTGCGCATTGCGCCCGTTTCGCGACCAAGACTGGACATCAGACGGGGATTGAATAAAATCTGCGCTCTTAAATGGCAAACACCACCCAGGTAATCACCCCAAAGGTACTATTCATGGCGACTCTTGATGTAAACCCGCAGCACTACCAGCAGCAACTCGATGACAAAATCTCTCGTTTGACCGAGATGTTTTCCAGTTACGAGGCGCCTGAGTTGGAAGTGTTCAAATCTCCAGAGCAGCACTATCGCATGCGCGCCGAATTTCGCGTGTGGCACGAAGGGGATGATCTCTATTACATCATGTTTAACCAAGAGACTCGTGAAAAGTACCGCGTCGATCAGTTTCCAGCGGCCAGTCGTCTTATCAATGACTTAATGCCGCTGCTTCTCGAAGCAATGAAAGATAACGACACACTGCGCCGCAAGCTCTTTCAAGTCGATTTTCTCTCGACACTGAGCGGCGAAATCTTGGTCTCGCTGCTATACCATCGGCAGCTCGATGATGCCTGGACAGTGGAAGCAAAAGCGCTGAAACAACGCTTAAATGACGAAGGGTTCAACCTCAACCTGATTGGCCGTGCGCGTAAAATGAAGATCGTGCTCGATAGAGATTATGTGGTAGAGAAACTGGATGTGAACGGCCAGCCTTACGTTTATCAGCAGGTCGAAAACAGCTTCACGCAACCTAACGGTAAAGTGGCAGAAAAAATGCTGGAATGGGCCGTCGACTGCACCCAAGAGAGCCAAGGCGATCTGCTTGAGCTCTACTGCGGTAACGGCAACTTTTCACTGGCACTGGCACAAAACTTCGACCGTGTATTAGCGACCGAACTCGCCAAACCTTCCGTTGAGTCTGCGCAGTACAACATCGCCGCTAACAACATAGACAACGTACAGATCCTCAGATTGTCAGCCGAGGAGTTTACTCAAGCGATCGAAGGCAAACGAGAATTCCGCCGCTTAAAAGACGCCAATGTGGATTTAAGCAGCTATAACTGCAACACCATTTTTGTCGATCCGCCTCGCTCAGGCATGGATATCGATACCTGTAAGATGGTGCAAAACTATCAACGCATCGTCTACATCTCATGCAACCCTGATACGCTCAAAGAGAATTTGGACGTGTTATCACAAACGCACAAAATCACTCGATTCGCCCTGTTTGACCAATTCCCTTACACCCACCATATGGAAGCGGGTGTGATGCTTGAGAAAAAAGACTAGCCCCTTAAATGAACAAACGAGCCTTAGGGCTCGTTTGTTGTTTAGGAATGTGTGGTCGCGTACTTATCGCTCGGCGCCAATGTAGCCGAGCTTTTTACCGATCCACAGCAGCAACAAGAGTGAGACGATGATCGAAAAGAAGTTTGAACCGGCCTCTGGGTATTGCGCTTTCACAAATGCGGAGTGACCAAACGCACCGACGAAAAAGCACGCGAGTCCGACGAGAGGAATATCCTCGGATACCGGATGACGGAGATACTCTTGGTACAAGGCCTGTAAGGAGAGCACCAAAGCGATCAACGGAAAGATAGAGAAAGAGACCTCACTCATCGTCAACCAAGACAACATGGCATCACCGCACATACCTGCGATTAATGCCAAAATGAGGGTTTTCTTTTCAGAACCACGATCGACTGGGTTTGTTTCGTTCGACATTAGTTTATCCCACCTTTTAATCGGTTACGTTCACGTTCTTTGCGATACCAATAAGCCCCTTTGGCTATCATTCGCAACTGCATTATCAGACGCTCGGCCAGTTCATCGCGTTCACGTCTGTCTAGATCTAACGCTTCGGCCCCAGAGCTAAATACCAGCGTCACGGACGCTTGTGCCTGGGTAAACGCCTCTTCACGAGACATGCCTGAGCTGATTAAATACTCGGTCAATTCGGCGCAGAAGTGTTGCATCTCTCGGGCAACCGCAGTACGAAACTCAAAAGACGTTCCGGAGCGCTCACGCAGTAGCAAACGAAACACGTTGGGGCTACTTGCGATAAACTCCATAAACGTCTCGACCGAGGTGCGAATCACACTGCCTTCTTTGACGATTCTCTGCCGCGCTTGGCGCATCAATTGACGTAGCAACAAGCCGCCTTCATCAACCATGGTCAACCCCAACTCATCCATATCTTTGAAGTGGCGATAAAAAGACGTCGGTGCAATCCCGGCCTCTCGTGCCACTTCTCGCAAGCTCAGGTTCGAGAAACTGCGATCAGCACTTAATTGACTGAAGGCCGCATCAATCAATGAGCGACGAGTTTTCTCTTTTTGTTGTGCGCGTATTCCCATGGATTTCATCGTTGGTATCTGTGTTTAACCTCAATGCCAGTCAATATACAACGATTGGCTTACGGAGATAACCTCAATTCGTTGTTTAGTGAAGAATCGCTATTAAAACACGCCCGCTTAATTGAAGGCAAAATTCCCTCTCACTTGCCCGCCTATCCTGTGCGCCAGGCCGAAGATTCACTTCTCGCACTCTATTCTCGTGATCTCATCGACTCTCTCAGTCGCTTTTTTTTCTTTGCCTCTTGGAATCAGTTAAAATCTCGCTACAGCAATGTTAACACTCTATAACAAGGATAAAACTATGGCTCAGAGCAACCACTTTGATGTGATCGTAATAGGTAGTGGCCCTGGTGGTGAAGGGGCGGCTATGGGATTGACCAAAGCGGGGCTCAACGTCGCGATAGTAGAGAAAGAGAGCAGTGTCGGTGGCGGGTGTACACACTGGGGCACCATCCCCTCCAAAGCGCTGCGTCACGCGGTGAGCCGAATCATTGAATTCAACAACAATCCGCTGTTTTGCCACAATAACAGCAGCTTACACTCGACCTTTTCCAACATTCTTGGTCATGCTAAGTCGGTCATCGACAAACAAACTCGATTGCGCCAGGGATTTTATGATCGCAACCAATGCTCGTTGATTTTTGGTACGGCGCGCTTTGTGGATAAATACACCATCGCGGTGATGCAAAGCGATGGCACCGAAGAGACCTACAGCGCCGATCGATTTGTGATTGCGACAGGCTCACGCCCCTACCAACCGGCGGATGTCGATTTCCTCCACGAGCGTATTTACGACAGCGATTCTATTTTGAGCCTGAAACACGACCCGCGCCACATCATCATCTACGGCGCAGGCGTGATCGGCTGTGAATACGCCTCTATCTTCCGTGGGCTTGGGGTAAAAACCGATCTCATCAATACACGTGATCGCTTGCTGTCCTTTTTGGACAACGAAGTGTCTGACGCACTCTCCTACCACTTCTGGAATAGCGGCGTGGTGATTCGCAACGATGAAACCTACGAGAAGATCGAGGGCACTGAAGACGGCGTGATCGTCCACCTCCAATCGGGTAAGAAAATGCGCGCCGACTGTTTGCTCTACGCCAACGGCCGCACCGGCAATACCGACAAGCTCAACTTAAGCGCGGTAGGGCTTGAAGCCGACTCGCGCGGTCAGTTGAAAGTGGACACCAACTACCGCACGCCAGTTGAGCACATCTATGCGGTCGGTGATGTGATTGGCTATCCAAGTTTGGCCAGTGCGGCGTATGACCAAGGCCGATTTGTGGCGCAGGCCATTACCAAAGGTCAAGCGGATGGCTACTTGATTGATGATATCCCAACCGGCATTTACACCATCCCTGAAATCAGCTCTGTGGGGAAAACTGAACAAGAACTGACAGCGGCGAAAGTCCCGTATGAGGTTGGACGCTCGTCGTTCAAACATTTGGCTCGCGCCCAGATTGCAGGCAAAGATATTGGCAGTTTGAAGATCCTTTTCCACCGTGAAACTAAAGAGATTTTAGGCATTCACTGTTTTGGTGAGCGAGCGGCTGAGATCATCCACATCGGGCAAGCCATCATGGAACAAAAAGGCGAAGCGAATACCATCGAGTATTTCGTCAATACCACCTTTAACTACCCAACCATGGCGGAGGCCTACCGCGTGGCCGCCCTCAACGGTTTGAATCGCTTGTTTTAATCCTTACTCGCGACTTTCATCTCATTCGACACGGCGTCAGGCTCTGCTTGGCGCCGTCTTTTTTCTTCGCCGCCATGCTCTCAAATCGACTCAGGAAAGAACGCGCCCGCTCGCCACTGGCGATACAAAATCCACCCTAATGCCATGCCTCGCGCGGCCATAAAACAGAGCATCGATAACCAAAGCGCGTGGTTTTGCAACGCCTCAAACAGCCAGAATAGAATGAAGAACCCACAGGTGGCGACAAACATGCTGTTTCTCATTTCTCTTCCTTTCGTCGCGCCGACAAAAATACCGTCGAGTAGAAAACACCACATAGAAACCAACGGCATGGCCACCAGCCAAGGAAGAAAGTGCAGCGCTTGCTGCTGGACGGACTCAATATCCGTGATCATTGCGATCAAGGGCGATCCCAGTTGAGCAAATGCCAATGTCAGAGCGGAGCAAATGATCAGACTCCAGAAAAAGGTGCCTAGCAGTGACTGCGTCAGTTGATGACGATCTTTTGCGCCGATGGCCTTACCGACCATTGCCTCCATTGCATAGGCAAAGCCATCCATTGCGTACGAGATCATCATCAAGAAACTCATCAAGACGGCATTGGCCGCGACAATCTCATCGCCATAGTTTGCGCCTTGAAAGGTCATAAAGGTAAACACCGCTTGTAGGCAGAGCGAGCGAAGGAAGATATCTCGATTCAGTCTGATAAAACGGCTTAGCCCACGGGTGGTGGCACGCAACACATCACCAATAGGCGGTAGGTTCTGCTGGTGCCATGTTCGCCATACGCAGAAAAAACCAAAACTCATACCAGTGTAATCGGCCAATACCGACGCCCAAGCCGCCCCTTCGACTTGCCACTCCAACCCGATCACAAACAGCAGATCGAGTGCAATATTGGTCGCGTTGGTGATCACCACCATCCACATGGGCGCTTTTGCGTTTTGTGTTCCAAGCAGCCAGCCAAGCAGCACAAAATTGGCTAACGCCGCAGGGGCGCTCCAAACACGGATGGAAAAGTATTGTTCACCATAAAATTTGACTTGCTCGCTGGCCTCACTGAACTGAAAGACGATATCGGCCACTGAAGCATGCACGATGAGAAACAGCAGCGCAAAAAGCCACGCCATCGCGAGCCCTTGCGTCAACACAAGCGCCAACCCATGCCCTGACTTCCCGCCATACGCTTGGGCCGCTAAACCTGTGGTGGCCATGCGCAGAAACCCGAGCAACCAGAAAGTCACACTGATCATGGTGGTGCCTAGCGCGACACCGCCTAAATACCACGCATGTTCTAAATGACCAATAACCGCGGCATCAACCAGCCCCAACAGAGGCACTGTGATATTGGACAGCACCATAGGAATGGCGAGCCACAAGACTTTCTTATGAAGAGAGAGATTGGAAAGGGTATCAAGGATCTGCACGGGAGGAATTCACTTAAGGACGATGTGTCCAGTGTAACCTTATCACCAGCGCAGCTGAACCACCACGGGCGTTAAACGATGCTTAAGGCGATGAATTTTTCTCAGCCATCGTTGCCACAGCTTCCAACGATGACAGTGCTGATCTAAAGGCGAAAAGAGTTTCACTGAACTTGCCCAAGGTAGTACGCGTTTAACCATCTCATCGGCCGACTTATAACCGTGCGCGTAGTGTGATGAGCCCATTTTCTGCCCCAATGCACTGGGTGTTAGGTCTCCGGCCAACACCAAGCACGCTCGGGCACTGTCAAAGTGACACCCCATGGCTTGAATGAAACGGGCAATTTGTCGTTCATTGCCATCAAGCAGTGCACATTCGCACACAATCATCACTGGCGATTTTTCCCCGATAGGTAGAGACGACATCCAACTCAAATCGGTAACACTGCCGCATAAATGGTGGTAGCGCTCACTGCGATGAAACAGCTTTTGCCGCCACAATAGATTTTCGGTGACATCCAGTTCGAGCCAATGGCAACGGCCATTGTCGACTCGGTAGAACCGAGTATCCAGCCCAGCGCCAACATTAATAATCCAGCCGTCTGGGTTATGTTGGATAAAGTGTTTCACTTGCAGGTCACACAGCTGTGTAATGGTCGCATGGAGCAGCTGTTTTTGAGGAATATCGCCCGATAAACACTCTGGCGCTAACTCACAATGTCGGCACGCGTTAGCGGCGATAGGATCGTAAACCAAGCCATTATCGACAAGGCTTTCACGACTGCGAAGCCACAAGGGCTGCAAAAGATTGGCGGGGATTTGATAGCGCGAATGCGCGTTGTGGTGCCGGGAAGCCATGCTCATTATCTCTCTATCGCGAATGAAGAAATGATAATGAATATCAATTGCAACATCAAGCGCAAGCGAACGCATCTTGATGTTGCTCTCAAAGGCAAGACTGACTCAGAGGACTCGACGTCGAATTACATCCAGTCGGTATTGCGAATGATGCCAACCGCTAGACCTTCAATCGCCAGGTTTTGGCTAGTTAAATCGACCTTGATTGGCGAAAATTCTTCATTTTCAGCGTGAAGCAGTACCGTTGACCCTTTACGTTCCAAACGCTTTACCGTCACGTCATCATCGACACGCGCGACAATCACTTGGCCATCACGAACGTCTTGTGTCTTATGAACTGCTAGTAGATCGCCATCCATAATGCCGATGTCTTTCATACTCTCGCCGTGAACGCGCAGTAGGAAGTCAGCCTGTGGCTTAAACATACTCGGGTCCACTTGGTAGTGTGCCTCAACATGTTCCTGAGCCAAGATAGGTTCGCCCGCAGCGACTTGGCCAATCAGTGGCAGCCCTTCGTCGTCATTAGCGGCATCGTTCAACAACACACGAATACCTCTTGAGGCACCGGGAATAATTTCAATCACTTGCTTACGTGCGAGCGCTTTCAAGTGCTCTTCCGCTGCATTGGCAGAGCGAAAACCGAGCTCACGGGCAATTTCAGCGCGGGTTGGCGGCATTCCGGTCTCATCAATTTTACTTCTGATGAGGTCAAAAACTTGTTGTTGGCGCGGCGTTAAGGGCTTCATAAGTCACCTGTCTTTTTATACAGTTAACTGTGAGTATATCCAGTATTGAGAAAAAGGAAAGGGCTAATGACGGATTTTATTTTCTGGTCGGGCTTAAGCTATTTACCTCACATTGATGCTTTCATGCTCAATTATCGTTAAAAGGTTTGACCAGTTTCTGCTATCCTTGCCAGCTGAAAACCCGCTTGGGCTTATTTCCACTTCTCAGGAGGCTCGGTGAGAGGCGTCAAACGCTCACACCCAACGGCCGTGACAGAAGTGGAAATGCGCTTTGGCATACTTTTGATTTTTGAGGCTAAGAACCTTTATGTCTTCTGGACACTCTTTCTCGCGATCTTTGTTAAAGCTGCCACTGTCAGTCTTAGTCAAAGGGACGGCGATTCCTTCCGATCCGATTGCTGATCACAATATCGATGTCGACAAACCGATTATCTACGCATTGCCATACCGCTCAAGTGTTGACTTGCTCGCCCTGCAAAAGCAGACGCAAAGACTTGGCTTGCCGGATCCGTTAACGCCGCTAGAAATCAACGGCAAATGTTTCCATCGCTACGTATTCACCTCGGCGCGCAATACGGTGGTGAGCCGAGACGATGATGTGCCTCGCGAATCCGTGGCGCTATTTTCTGAGCTGCTCGAACTGCACAAATTCGATAGCGAACTGGACGTTCAGATGATCCCTGCCACCGTGCTGTGGGGACGAAAACCAGGCCGAGAGTCTTCGCACAAGCCTTATTTGCAGTCGCTAAATGGCCCACAAAAAGCCAAAGCAGTGCTATTTTCTGGTCGAGATTGTTTAGTACGCATCAGCCCTGTGGTCTCTCTACGCTATATGGCGGATGCGCATGGGACCGATTCGTCCATTGCACACAAACTCGCTCGTGTGGCGCGCATTCATTTCTCGCGTCAGAAACTGGCTGCCTCTGGGCCAAACTTACCGAGTCGCCAAGCACTATTTCAACGTTTACTCAAATCCAAAGCGATTGAGAAAGCGATTGAGGATGAAGCGAAAGCCAAAGATATTTCCATTGAAAAAGCGCGCAAAGCGGCGCATGACATCATGGATGAAATCGCGGCTGACTTTTCTTACTCCTTGGTCAAAAGCGGCGATCGCATTTTGGGCTGGCTGTGGAACCGAATCTATCAAGGCTTGAACATCAACAATGCCGCAGCGGTGCGCAAGCTCGCTCAAGATGGCCACGAGATTGTCTACGTGCCATGCCATCGTAGCCATATGGATTACCTATTGCTCTCTTACGTGTTGTATCACGAGGGCATGGTACCGCCGCACATCGCGGCTGGTATCAACCTGAACTTTTTCCCCGCCGGACCGATATTCCGTCGCGGCGGCGCCTTCTTTATTCGCCGCAGTTTTAAAGGCAACAAACTTTACTCGACGATTTTCCGCGAGTACCTTGCTGAACTGTTTGCCAAAGGCTACTCGGTTGAATACTTCTCTGAGGGCGGGCGTTCGCGTACCGGACGTTTGCTGCAAGCCAAAACCGGTATGCTTGCGATGACCATCCAAGCGATGCTACGTGGACTCAATCGTCCGGTGACGCTTGTGCCTGTCTACATCGGCTACGAGCACGTGATGGAAGTGGGGACGTACGCTAAAGAGCTGCGCGGCAAGCGCAAAGAGAAGGAAAACGCGAGCTTAGTGCTGCGCACCATCCGTAAACTGCGTAACTTCGGCCAAGGCTATGTCAACTTTGGTGAGCCGATCCCACTCAACCAATTCCTCAATGAGCAGGCACCGGAGTGGACGAAAGATATCGATCCTATGGGCGCTTCTAGGCCACAGTGGCTCAACCCAGTGGTCAATACACTAGCAACCAAAATGATGACCCACATTAACGATGCGGCCGCTACCAATGCGCTGACCTTGTGTGCCACGGCGCTGCTCGCATCAAGGCAGCGAGCGTTATCGCGCGATAATCTCGTCAGCCAAATCGATTGTTATCTCTCGATTTTGCGCAATGTGCCTTACTCATCGACCTACACGGTACCGACAGAGAGCGCAGAAGCGTTAGTGCAACACGCTGAAACGTTGGATAAGTTTGTGCTAGAAACCGACTCGATGGGCGAGATTGTGTCACTCGATCGCAACCAATCGATTTTGATGACCTACTACCGCAACAACATCATCCATCTGCTCGCCTTGCCTTCATTGATTGCCCAAATGTTGGTGCGTCACCAAGCGATGAGCCTAGAGCAGATCAAACAAAACGTTGCCTTGGTGTACCCATTCTTAAAGCAAGAGCTGTTTTTGAGTATTGAGGAGTCTCGACTCGATGAACTCACCGAGTCCTACATCGAAGAGATTGCGCGCCAAGGCCTGGTGAACATTGACCACAAAGAGCAGGTCTCCATCAACCAAGCCAACAGTCAAGTGCTGGTCCTGCTTGGTCGCACCATCAGCGAGACATTGCAGCGCTACGCGATTGCGCTCAACTTGTTGGTGGCCAACCCAGAACTAGGCAAGAGCGATTTGGAGCAGCAGAGCCAAGACATTGCACAGCGCCTTGGTCGACTGCATGGCATTAACGCACCTGAGTTCTTCGATAAAGGGGTGTTTGCGGCGTTATTCACGACGCTCAAGCAGCAAGGCTACCTCGATGTGGAAGGCAACTGCGATTTAGACAAGAGCCAAGCCTACGCATCACTGCTCTACTCGATGCTCTACCCTGAAGTGCGTTTGACCATTCAAGAAAGCATTTATCAGTCGGTGGATGCGACGCGATAAACCACAAAGGGCACGATGATCGTGCCCTTTGCATATCCCCTCTCCTATCTAGAGAACCTTAGCGCTCGAAATAGGAGAGTGACGAAACGGTTACCAAAACGCGATAGCCAGTCCTATCGCGACACTCAACCCCACATAGTTGTTATTGAGGAAGGCGCGAAAGCACAAGTCTCGCTCACGATGACGAATCAAATGCTGCTGAAAAACAAACAGCGCCCCAACCACCAGTAAGCTCCAGTAGTAGCTCGCGCCAAGCGCATAGTAGACACCCACATAAATCAGCATCGCGAGCGTGGTCAGTTGCAGCGCGCCAATGATGGTTTTATCACGGCGACCAAAGAGAATCGCAGTCGACTTAATGCCTATCTTCAAGTCATCGTCGCGATCAACCATGGCGTATTGCGTGTCATAAGCAATCGTCCACAGCGCGTTAATGGCAAAAATAAACCACGCCATCATCGGCAAGGTATTCGCCTGCGCAGCCCAAGCCATTGGAATGGACCAACTGAACGCTAAGCCAAGAAACAGCTGAGGTAGATGGGTGTAGCGCTTCATAAATGGATAGATGAACGCCAAAAACAGCCCAACAAACGACAGTTGGATGGTGAGCCGGTTCATGGTCAGCACTAATAGAAATGAGGCCACGGCCAAGATAAGAAACAGACCGACCGCTTCTTTCGCAGACACGCGCCCAGACGGTAACGGACGCTGCTGCGTGCGCTTAACATGGCCATCAACACGACGGTCAGCAAAGTCATTAATCACGCACCCTGCGGCGCGCATAAAGATGACACCCAGAACAAAGACAATGAGCACCATAGGATCAGGGCGCCCTTGCCCGGCAATGATCAACGCCCATAGTGTCGGCCAAAGCAGCAGTAGCGTCCCTATCGGTTTGTCCATTCGCATCAGTTGCCAATAGGCGATGGCTTTTGAAGCGCTCATTGCACACTCTCCTTAGTGTAAATCGGGGCGGTAGGCAGAAACAGCTCGGCAACCAGCATGGGTTTATGGTTCATCCACAATCGGGAGCGGCGCGCCAATAAACGGCCTCCCTCGACCTGTGCCCAGCCAACTTGCAGTGCATCACGTTTGACGTTGTCGGCGCTAAAGACGGTCAGTCCAAGTGGGATCTCGCCTTGCGCGGTCAAATCAACATGCTGCTCTTGCAGTGAGGATTGAGGAATTAAGGTCCGCCCTAGCACCCAAGCGGTCTCATCGCCTTTCAATACCACTTTACGTAACAAACACGCTTCGTGGCTCAACAAGGCGATCTCTTGGGCATTCAAACGATCCGATGACACGATGCTGTTGTGCAGCAAATCGACACTTAAGGTTTGGCAATACGATTCCAATAAACGTGACAATGAGCCCTGTTCTAACAACCAATCTTTGGCGATCGGCGTTGGAAAGCTAAACTGGTCGGGATCATGCCATTCGACCTCTCGTAGGGCAGACAAACAATGCGAAGTTGATGGATTCATACTAGTATTCAATAATCAGCTTTATATCGTAAAATAAAGCTTAAATAACAACGTTAACCACGGTATCGAGTGTTCAACGCCTCTTTTAATCACAGACAGAGGCAACATTGTAACAAGACTCTGACCTTTCGAGTATCGTGAAAAGAAGAAAGAAAATCGCCCACTATGATGAAACGTTACCTAGCGCAGCTTTTTGTTGCTGCGAGTCTGCTCGTTAGCCTCCCCTCCTTGGCAGAAAAGGAAGGCGGGCCTCAACTGGCGTATTTCACGCTAGAACCGGATCTCACCACGAATTTTTATACCAAGGGTAAAGATTTGGGCTATGTTCAGGTACGCATTGACATCATGGTTGCTAATCAAGCCGATTTGGCGGTGATTGAGCTGCACCAGCCTTTGATTCGTGATGCCGTGATCGAGTTGCTCGGACAGCAGTCAAAAGACACCATCACCTCGCTGGCAGGACGCGAAGACTTGCGTAAAAGCCTAGTCGAGGAGCTCAACTCGATTTTACTGCCGGAAACCGGAAAAACCGTCATCGCGGATCTGCTGTTTACTAAATATCTCTACCAGTAAACGTGTACCCGTCAATCTCGATAGGTCTGTTAACGCCGCTAACGCGGCGTTTTCTATTTTTTAGCCTACCTACCCTTGGTATTTGGCTTTACTCGCATCGAGTAACCCTAAGCCAACCCCAGACAGCAGCCCCACCAAGTGAGCGGTATTGGCAATGGCCATAAAGGGCTGCATAAAGCCAAGCACCAACCAAACCAACATAAACCCAATCACCTGTTTTGGCATCATCAAACCGAGCGCGGGTGCCTTGTAGCCCATCATCCAGATGTAGCCGACCAACGCGTACACCACGCCAGAGAGCCCCCCAAAGTTGGCGCCCTCAACCCAATACTGCCCAGCGCCTGAGAGTGCCGCCGACAGGACAAACAGTTGCAACAGCTTCCCTTGACCCAGTCGCTGCTCTATATCACCGCCAAGTTGCCACCACCAAAGTAGATTGAACACGATGTGCAACGCCGAAAAATGCAACACCGCATGACTGAGCCAGCGCCAGAGCTGCCATTGTTGGCTAGCGTCCGCAGGGAAGTGAAGCGCGAGGAAAATCGCTCGACCTTGACCTATCTGCTGAAGCACAAAAATCACCACACATAGCAGCATGACGGCTAAGGTGATCGGCCCTGCTTTTGCTTTGATCATCGCGATGAAACTGGGTG
This sequence comes from Vibrio sp. R10-SG-ISO4, assembly GCF_059834135.1. Taxonomy (NCBI): domain Bacteria; kingdom Pseudomonadati; phylum Pseudomonadota; class Gammaproteobacteria; order Vibrionales; family Vibrionaceae; genus Vibrio; species Vibrio sp. R10-SG-ISO4. The sequence continues at coordinate 35,599 of NZ_JCBDHJ010000004.1, read as the reverse complement.
AACGGTAATGGAAAGGATTGACTCGGGTATCCGCCACCTCCCACGACGCAGCGTGATACTTATCTGCATTCGGGTTAGCCAGAAATTGCTCAAGCTCCTGCATCACCAGATCATAATGCTCACTTTCTTTGAGGAATAAGACAAAATCGTCACTCTCCTCATCGCGCATCATGCCAACGGTGATTCTACGAGCCGCCATGTAATCAACAAAAGCCTGGCCCATTCTGGCGTTCTTGATGGTGGTCACTCTTACCATTAGGTTATCCTGAAATATGGAAGTTAAGCCGTCTGCACTGTGGGTAGCCCAGCGCGATGCCAGGCTTCAAAACCACCATCCACACTGTATACCTGCTCAAACCCTTGGTTCACTAAATATTGCGCCGCACCTTGGCTGCTGATCCCGTGATAACACATCACCAAAACCGGCTGGTCAAACTCCACCTCGTCCATAAAGGCCACCATGGTGTCGTTGGTCAGATGATACGCATGCGTAGCATGCGCGACGGCAAAGGATTGTGGATCACGAATATCCACTAGGCGGGCGCCTTGCTGCTCAATCATTTGCTGCGCGGAGGCGACATCGATGTGCTGAAACTGGTCCATTTACTTTCTCTTTATGCTTTTATTGTCTGCGCTCATTGTAACCTATCCAACGGAGGACAAGTACTGTCGGTTAATAAGGTTATCCACCAGCGATCAAAATGACGTCATCTGTGGATAAAGTTGTGGATTGCGTTGATAAAGTGTTTGAATCAAAAAAGATCCACAATATGTAGTGATGATCATAACTATTCTGTGAGTGATTCAAAACATATCCCCATAGAAAAACCCGCCATTAGACCTTTATTCACCCTGCTTTCTGACATCTAGCCAAGAAATTCCCCACAGAGTTATACACAGGAGTGAGCGTTGAAATGATCGCCAACTGGTTAATATAAAATGCTTTATACGATCCAAACAAAAAGCCGAGGTCACAAGACCTCGGCTTTTCATGTTTGTGTTTCGCGCTTTGCGTTAGCGGATTAAAACTCGCCGACTGCGGCTTTGAGCTTCTTCATCGCGTTTTTCTCAAGCTGGCGAATACGCTCAGCAGATACGCTGTAGGTATCAGCTAACTCTTGCAACGTCGCTTTGTTGTCATCTAACCAGCGAGAGCGAACGATATGTTGGCTACGCTCATCAAGACTTGAAAGCGCTAGGCTCAAGCGATTGTTGGTATGAGCTTCCCAGTTGGCCGCTTCGATATTTTCTGCGACGTCAGAGGCTTTATCTTCAAGGTAAAGCATCGGAGCCGAGTAAGATGCACCGGTGTCATCGTCATCACTAGACAACTCAAATGTCGCGTCTTGCGCAGCGAGACGAGATTCCATCTCACGCACTTCTGAAGGCTCAACACCCAACTCTCTTGCGACGGTTTCCACCTCGCCGTTGTTGAACCAGCCTAAGCGTTTCTTCGACTTACGCAGGTTGAAAAAGAGTTTGCGCTGCGCTTTGGTCGTGGCGATCTTGACGATACGCCAGTTGCGAAGTACGTATTCATGGATCTCCGCTTTGATCCAGTGCACGGCGAACGAGACAAGACGTACACCGACTTCGGGATTGAAGCGTTTGACCGCTTTCATCAAACCGATATTGCCTTCTTGAACTAAGTCGGCCATGGGTAGGCCGTAACCAGAATAACCACGAGCCACATGCACAACGAAACGAAGGTGCGAAAGGATCAATCCTTTAGCGGCTTCAATTTCACCGTCATAGTGTAGTCGTTCGGCAAGTTCACGCTCTTCGTCCGCGGTCAGCATTGGGTAGCTGTTTACGGAGCGGATGTAGCTGTCTAAGCTATCTTGAGTTACTACCGCCATTGGATACGCTTGGTTAGTCATTCAAATCCTCATCAATCTCTGATCTGGAGTGTAATTTAACCCATCAATCTTGAACTCAAAATGAACAAGTTTCAAGCTGGGATTTGCCATTATGCATAAAGCACGCTCAGGCACAATAGAAAGTATACGCTACCGTATACTTTTTTCATTATTATGACCACGCCCTGTTAAACAGGTTCAATTTCTTTTAAGTGGCGTCGCGCCGACACTTTCGCCGCCAAGCAGCCTAGAAAGATGCCAAGCATGATCAGTAAAAGCGACTCATCCCAACTGAGCCCGATAAGACGAAAACGGCTGTCATAGAGCAGCGCTAATTGCTCTACGCTGTGATTAAGGACGATGGTAATGATGGCCGTCAGTATCCATGCGCTCAATGCGCCGAGTAAACCAAACCACATCCCCGAGTAGAGATAGGGGCGCAAAATAAAGCTGTCTGTCGCGCCAATCAACTTCATGGTTTGAATCTCTTCTTTATTTGCCAACACATTGAAGCGCAGCGTGTTGCCAACAATCAAAAACACGGAGCAGAGCATCAGTACAGACAGCGTAATGATGATCCCGGTGACCAGTGTCTTAATCGCATCGAGCTTTGTCAGCCAATCTTCGTCCAAACGCACATCGGCGATGTCTTCTTGCTCTGCAACCTCTGCCGCAAGGCGCTTGATCATCGCTTGGTCATCGCTGCTTGGGGTAATAATAAGCACGCCCGGCAGCGCGTAGTTATCAAGCAATGAGATCGCCTGTTCAAAGCCAGAGTACTGGCTAAAGTCTTCTAAACCTTGTTGCGGCGAGATGTAATCGACTTTGGCGACTTCAGTTCGGCTCTCTAACTGATCTTTTAGCACCATCACCTTCGGCTCTGGCGTCTGCTGCTTTATGTAAGCACTCACTTGCGAAGGGCTGGTCACGTCACTAGAGGCAGCGGCGATATTTTTACCGAGCAAATAGAGCGCGGAGGGCATGGCGAGCGCCATGGAGATCACCGCTAGGGTCAAAAAGTTTGCCAGTGGTCGAAACCAGAGCGCCGCAAACGCTAACCGCGCCTGCTTAAAGTGCACCGACAAAAAGCCATCACGCTGGACTCGATTCTGGCTCGCGCGGCCTTGCTTTGTCTTCACTCGCTTATTCGCGGCCATAATCTTCGACCTCACTCAAAAAACCTTGATTCAGTTCCAAATGGCGATATTGCGGCCGAGTGTTGACCAGCCCGATGTCGTGAGTGGCAAGCAATATGGTGACGCCTGCACGATTGAACTCTTCAAAAAGTCGCACCACTCGGTTGGAGAGATCAGGGTCGAGGTTGCCGGTCGGCTCATCCGCCAGTAATAACGTCGGACGATTGACCACCGCTCGAGCGATCCCGACGCGCTGCTGCTCACCACCAGAGAGTTGACTCGGCAGGCACTTGGCTTTATCCAGTAATCCCGTTTTGTCTAAGGCCGCCGAGACGCGGCGCTTAATTTCGTTTTCCGAGATGGATTCAATACGCATCGGCAAGGCCACATTATCGAAGACACTGCGATCCATCAATAAACGATGATCTTGAAACACAATGCCAATGTTGCGGCGTAAAAATGGAATGTCTTTGCTTGGAATTCGAGTGATGTCATGCTCATTGAAACTGATTTTTCCATCCGTTGGACGTTCAATGGCACAAATCAATTTTAACAGTGTGCTTTTCCCTGCACCGGAGTGGCCACCTAAAAAGGCCATCTCCCCTCGGCGCAAATAAAAGTCTACTTTTTGCAGCGCTTGACGACCGCCTCGGTACGCCTTACTCACTTGCTGAAATTTTATCACCCGAACGTCCTCTCACAGGTCTCAGTCAGCTTAATCTTCGCGGCTAAACAGTGCGTTGATAAATTCTTGTGTTTCAAATGGGCGCAAATCGTCAATGCCTTCCCCGACACCGATGTAACGAATCGGGATTTGGAACTGATCCGCAAGCGCAAAAATAACGCCACCTTTGGCCGTGCCATCCAACTTAGTCAGCGTGATGCCGGTTAATGGCGCCACATCGCTAAATAGCTTGGCTTGGCTGATTGCGTTTTGCCCAGTACCCGCATCTAGGGTGAGCATAATTTCATGCGGCGCTGAATCATCGATTTTCTTCATGACACGCACAATTTTGCGCAGTTCTTCCATCAAGTTGGCTTTGTTTTGCAGGCGACCTGCAGTGTCGGCAATGACGACATCCACGCCTTTCGCTTTAGCAGATTCAATCGCATCATAGATGACCGAGGCGCTGTCTGCACCGGTGTGCTGCGCGACGACGGGCACGCTATTGCGCTCACCCCATACTTGCAGCTGCTCAACGGCTGCGGCGCGGAAGGTATCCCCAGCGGCCAGCATGACACTCTTGCCTTGTGCTTGGAACTGCTTGGCCAATTTGCCGATCGTCGTGGTTTTACCAACGCCATTCACGCCGACCATCAAAATCACGTACGGCGTTTTACTGCTGTCCACCACCAATGGCTGCTCGACTTTGGCCAAGATATCCGCCATTTCGTCTTTAAGGAGATCGTACAACGCTTCGCCATCTTTTAATTGCTGACGAGTGGCTTTTTCTGTCAATGAATCAATGATTTTGACTGTGGTATCCATGCCGACATCAGCAATCAAGAGCTGCTCTTCAAGCTCTTCAAATAGCTCGTCATCAATCTGCTTACCTTTGAACAAACCAAAAAAGCCTGCACCTATGTTGGCTTTGGTGCGTGCAAGGCTACGCTTTAAACGTGCGAAAAAGCTCTCGGTCGGTTTCTCTTGTTCAACCACACGAGGGGCCACCACCTCAGGTGTAGCGTCAACCTCAGGGGCGACATCAACCTCACTGGCTGGCTCATTGGCTGACTCACGAGGCTCTGGCGACACCTCGGCATCAGGCTGTGTCTCTTGGGCGGGCGACTCGACAGGCTGCGCTTCTTGTTGTTGTGCTGATTCACGGCTCTCGGCTTGTGTCTGCTCTTCGTCACCAAAACCTAACCAAGAGAGTAAACCGCGCTTCTTTTTTTCCGACATCTGGAGCATTCCTAGATAGTAACTATTAACTTCGCGTGCATTACAGGCTGCATACCCTGTATAAATGCACGCTAACGACCGAGTGACGCTTTCCCTGCATTCAGATGATGCGTTACACTCTGTCCTTACTGAAAATTGGGCTATATTACCGCGCTCATTGCTTGAGCGACTGGATATAGTATCACTTTATTAGCGGTCAAAAAATCTATGGTAAGACGTCGCCAGCAAAACACATCACAAAATAAGCCATCCACTGGCTTTGTTCGCATCATTGGCGGTATTTGGCGCGGGCGAAAGCTGCCTGTCCACGATGCCCAAGGGTTGCGCCCCACCACCGATCGCGTTAAGGAAACCTTGTTTAACTGGATCGCCCGCGACGTGCCAAGAGCCAAATGTCTGGATCTGTTCGCAGGCTCTGGCAGCTTAGGGTTTGAGGCAGCTTCTCGTCAGGCGGATGAGGTGACACTGATTGAACTCAACCCTACCGCTTTCAAGCAGCTGAAAGCGAACGCTGAAGCGCTAAAGGCTGACACTCTCAAAGTGCACAACGGCGACAGCTTGGCGTACCTTCGCCAACCCGGCACACCGCACCATGTTGTCTTCATCGATCCGCCGTTTCGCCAAGGTTTGTTGAATGAAGTGGTGACCCTGCTTGAACAAAACGGTTGGTTGGCCGACGATGCGATGATCTATATTGAAACAGAGAAGGAGTTGGTGCTCGATTGCATTCCAGCTCATTGGCACCTGCACCGCGAAAAGGTGGCCGGTCAAGTGTGTTACCGTCTGTATGAGCGACAGCACACCGAGAACTAACAAGCAGAGAACAAAAGGACGAGATCGATGCCTCTATTTATTCTGGCCGGAAAAGCCCTATTTAGCCTAGTGTGGTTGGTACTGGTGTGGAACCTCATCGCCCCCTTCCCTGGCAACACCTCTTATGCCCTGTACGCGATGTTTGCCTTTATGCTGATCATGCACGGGATCCAATCTGCGATTTTTATTCGCGCGTTCGCTAAGCCCTACAACCTCAGCGCTTGGGAGAAGTGGTCTTTTCTCTTTTTTGGCGTGTTTGCCTTACTGCATATTCGTCAAAAATACATGCAAAACTCCTGATAGCGTTTTCAGGTATCATCTTCTGTAACGACACACGCCGCCCATTGGGCGGCGTGTGTCGTTACAGCGAAGTCGTCTTTATGCTGAGCGTGAGTTACCCCAGATAGCCTTTAACACCATCTAAGAACATCTGAGTTGAAATCATGATCAGCAACAGCCCCATCAGGCGTTCAACGGCTTTCAAACCGCGCTCACCCAAAATTCGGTGGAAGAAGTTATAGAACATCAAGATAAAGAAGGTCGCGCCCCAAGCGAGCATCACCGCTCCCGACAGTTGCAGTAGTTTGTCAGGGTGCTGACTAGAGAGCAGCAAAATCGCCGCGATCACCGATGGGCCAGCAATCATAGGGATGGCCATCGGGACAATAAACGGCTCTTCCCCAGCCGCCAAGCCAGTAATGCTACCCGCACTAGGGAAGATCATCTTGATTGCGATGATAAAGAGGATAATACCGCCGGAGATACTCAAGGTTTCAGGCTGCACGTGAAGGAAGTTCATGATGCCCTTACCAGCAAACAGGAACAGCAGCAAAATCGCTAACGCGAACAGCAATTCACGAATCAGGACGCGACGACGACGTTTCGGCTCTAAGTGCTTAAGAATCGACAATACAATCGGCAAATTGCCCAGCGGATCCATGATCAAAAACAGCATGGTCGCGGCAGATAAAATGTCCATGACTCACCTCCAAATAAAAAGTCGGCGAAGTATAACAATGTCGCGATCAAATTGGCAGTAAAGCGGTAACCTCGATCTTACAGCCCGTTGAAGCTAGAGGATCATCGCCGCAGTAATCAGAGAGTGAGCCAAAATATAACTGCCCGAAATCAGGTAACGCCCCCCTTTCACTGGATGACGATAATCATGCAGGGCAAGTAGCGCCGCGGAGACCGTCAGCACGAGCGTCCCAACAAAACCCAGCGCTGAGGAGAGCGAGTGCTGAGACAACCACACTTCACCCGCCGCCCAGTTGAGCTGCAATAACACGCTGCCCATGACAACAACCGGGAAAATCAGTTGGTCCAATTTCGGTAACAAAAGGAAGAAGGAAACAATCCCGATAGCAAGCAGCATGGCCGGTAACCACCACACCATCTCTCCCGAGAGCTGTAACCAAAATGATGTGCTATAGCAAAGTTGGGCGGCAATAAACGCAGCAAAACACCACTTTGGCCACCGGCCGAGCAAATAGAGACTATCTGCCGCGACGGAAACCAGAAGGCCCAACGTAATCCATCCAGCAATGACTGGCGCAGCGCCGCCATCACTCCATAATAAGACGACCAACATCAACAACGACATTGTTTTAAACAATGCCGCTTGTCTTGGGTTATTGCTTTCATCGGCAGAGATACTAATAAAGCTCGATAATGCGACCGACAGCCAGCTCCACATGTGTTCACCTCTTTTAAACTGAGGTGCCAGTGTAGGCGGGGGATAGCGGATGTCCAGATCGCGCCATCAAAACTTCGATCTTGATTAGGCTTCTCAACGATTTTCTCTGCAAGGCGCTCAAGCTTAACGCAACCAAGCAATGCCAAACGCCAGCTTGTAGGAATAATCTGAAAAACAGACGAACTCAGCCCCTATTGAGTGATGTGACAATGAAGCGATCATTTCTAAGCAAAAACCCAGAGAACAGATAAGAAAAACAGAAACAAATCCAATCATATTAATAAGTTAAACAAAAATCTTGGAGTACAAAAAACCGTCTTTACAAATTATCTCTTTTCTAGACTGTGCGCTGCCACCCTTCACCCTCTCATTCACGACAAAAAATGATAATCATAACGACAAAACTACGACTTTAACCAAAATAATTCCACCAGCCAAAAATAAGCCCCATAAAACACAAAAATCAGAAAAATAGAACGAATAACAGAATACATAAACATTAAAATACAATCACTTAAAACTAAAATTCACACACAAGAACAAATAAAAACCAACACAAAAACCAAACATTCACCGGGTAAAAACAGGCAAAAACCGGGAGTTTTAACAGAAAATTAACAGCACTTTTTCTCTATAGGGATAAAATAGCTTGATAACCCCCCAAAACTATTGCTATTCTAAAAGGCATAGAGTTAAGCATCACTATTAAGGAGCAGTGTTATGATTACTTCTTCACAAAAACAAGGACTTGTAATGATCGCGGTTGTTGTTGGCCTAATGACACTGCCGATGTTGTACTAGTCTGAATTGTAAAAAACAAAAAAGGGACGCCGTAGCGTCCCTTTTTTGTTTTTGCCTGTTTTACCACCTATCTATGGCGACCTTATCGACACCTGCGCTGTTTATCCGCAAATCACAAAACATCGATTAATGGCCTTTTAACCAAGGTGCTTAGTTAAAACATCCCAATGTGCATAATAGAAGAACAGCGCCGCTAAGGTCGCCATGGTCATCAGCACAATCGCCGTTCGCCAAATAAACCGACTGCTTCGCGGGATCAGTTCTTTTTCACACTCATCACACGTGTTGAGAAAACTCGCTGGGTCTTCAAGCTGGTAATCGTATTCGTGTACCACTTTGTTCCGAATCGTCGCGATATAACGCAGCTTGCCAATCACATCATGAGGTAAACGCTCTTCGCAACTTGTAACAAGCTGATGCAAGCCTTTCCCCTCTGCGTGATATTGTGTCCGAAGGAGCTTCTCGATTTTACGAGTTCTCGTAATGACACTCTCAATATCAGACATAATTTCCCTCCGTCTCCGTTAGTTTAGGGAGAATTCAATCAATGCGCTATCCAGTTTTGGCAAATTTTTCACAGTTTCGAGTAAATTTGTGTAAAGGAATCAACAAGTAACTAACATGAACGGACACGGCATCACCGCCTGTGATATCGCTCGAGAAATGTGAGAAATCCACTGAAACGTCACTAAGATATGTGGGCTGGATCTGACATCCCCACCTGAAGCGGATTACACTAACGCGGTACTTTTGAGGAGCCCGTTGTATGCCTATTACTCTGTTTGTCGCGATTGTGCTGTTTGTGCTGATCAGCGGCGCACTGTTTGTTCGCTTTTATCGCCAACACATGCAAGGCGAAGGCTCGCAGGAGCAGAGCGCGCAGGTCACGATACTCGATAAACAGAGTGTGCCGGTCGAGCATGCCGCCCCCGGCGAAGATGATTTGGAATACTGGATTTATGTGCAAAAAGGTCGGCTTGGGCCTAAGCGAGAATTTCAAGTCGGCGTCCACTACTACCACGCACTAAACCCAGGGGACAAAGGCACCCTGACCTATCAGGGCGACACCTTTCTTCACTTCGCACGCCAGCGTTAGGGGAGTAGCCAGCGCGTTTTACTCGATAGAGAAAGGCAATGACTCATGAGCAGTGCGCCCGCGCCGCTAAGCAATATCCACAATGGGATCACCCAGGCAGGATGGCCTTGATACCAACCGTACTCTTTCATTGGCCACAAAAAAATAGGATGCAACAAGTAGATCCCCAAACTGTGCTTACTCACCACGCCTACCCCTTTTGCCACCTGCGGCGATAAGCGTTCTCCCAGCCCTCGACACAGCATGAACACCATACTGGCAGCCAACACCACATTGAGGGTTTTATAGGAGAGCCAGCGACCGACCGTGTATTCGCCCGACGCAACACTGTACGTCACCACCATGTGCACCGTCACCCACAAGGCCACACCACCAAGCAGCATGCTCACCCCTAACAAGGTTCGGTTGAGCGGTACTCTTTGATAGAGCAAGTAGCCAAGAGGTAAGTACCCACTATAGAGCCAAAGCTCGTGGCTCCATGGCCCATCAATTCGGAATAGATATAAGGTCGTGGTAAGCAGCCAGATGGCGACATACGCCCACAACGCGCCATCGCCATACTCCTTCACCACATACTGAAAAACAGGAATGACAAAATAAAGCGGGATAAAGTAATAGAAGAAGCCAAGGTGATAGTAAGTTTCATGCTGGGCGCTACCTAACAGGACCGCTTTGACCGTCTGAGCATCAAAACCTTGCGCGCTCCACCCTGAAAGATAGGCATAAAAAATCGACCATACGACAAACGGAATCAGCACCTTACCCAAACGGCGCTGAACGTAATAGCGCAAATCAAACGGGCGAGTATCGCTCAGCATCAAGGCGCCACTGATCAAAATGAACACCGGAACGGCCCAACGCGTCACCCCGTTGACTGCCACCGCTGTCCACCATTGCTCAAAAGGAATAACGCCCAATTCGTGCCGGTAAGGAGCGAGCACATGAATGGCAATCACAGCGACAGCCGCAACACAGCGAAGCAAATCAAAAAAGAGGACTCGTTGGCGCATAGGATGGATCTCTTGTCTGGGATCTCTCGACTATAACAAGAAAAGCGCTGACAAAAGGGAAAACTTCGTCAGCGCTTTGTGAAGACTCCTACCAAGCGATCAAGCAATGGCAGGCTGTTTCACTTTTGGTAATTTCAATGAGATCAGCGTCGTTAGAGCCAAAAACGCAAACGACACCCACAAGCAGGCCGCCAAGCCCGCCACCTGAAATACCCAGCCAGAAAGAATGGTGCCGATCAAACGCCCCATCGCATTGGCCATATAGTAGAAGCCAACATCCAGTGAGACACCATCGCCCTTGGCATAACTGACAATCAGGTAAGAGTGCAGTGACGAGTTGACCGCGAATATCGCGCCAAACACCATTAAGCCACCAACAATCACCCATTCCGGTTGCCAACCGATCTGCACGGCATAGGCAATAGCCGCCGTCACGACGGCGAGTGCCCCGGCCCAGACTAACGCTGCATGACCATCAGGCACGCGGCCCTGCGCTTTGCCGGTGATCTTCGGCGCCAAGCCTTGCACTATGCCGTAAGCGATGGTCCAGGCAGCGAGAAATCCCCCCACCCACAAATGCTGCCAACCAAAAACAGAACCTAGGTAGATAGGTAAGGCGACCACAAACCACACATCACGAGCGCCAAACAAGAATAGGCGCGCTGCCGAGAGGATGTTGATGGACTCAGATTTAGAGAAAATCTGCGTAAACTTGGGTTTGTTTTTGGCTTTGCCCATACCACTGTCTAAGCTCAGCACACTGCCAATAAAGACCAAGGTCAGCACGCCTGCCATCAGCAATACTGCGGACTTAAAGCCCACCAGCGAGAGCAGTAAACCACCGATAAAAAAGCCCGCCCCTTTTAGGGCATTTTTGGAGCCGGTTAAAATCGCGACCCATTTATACAGCGAACCTTGCTGCTCATCCGGCACTAACGTTTTGATCGAACTTTTCGCGCTCATCTTGTTCAGATCTTTAGCAATACCCGATAACGCCTGCGCCGCCATCACCCAAGGGATGGTCAGCCAAACGTTCGGCACCGCCAACATTAATAACGCGCCGATTTGCAGCGCCAGCCCTAGATTCATGGTCTTGTTGAGGCCCAAACGCGCACCGAGCCAGCCGCCGACCAAGTTGGTGACGACGCCAAAGAACTCGTAAAACAAGAACAATGAGGCAATTTCGAGCGTGCTGTAGCCCAGATCATGAAAGTAAAGCACCACCAACATACGCAGGGCGCCATCGGTGATGGTGAAATTCCAGTAATTAAACGTGACCAACATGTATTGGCGGACGCTTTTGCTCAGGTTAGCGAACATAATTCACCTATCGCGATGTTTGAGCGCTTTTGAGTTGCCATAGTCCAAAAGCGCTCTTCGGTTGTTAGCCAGCTACGGATTGAATGTAATCCACTTGCACAGGCTTAGTGAATGCGCCCGGGCGCAGCGCCTGCACTTCTTTAATGATGGTCTCTAGTGGCCAATTTTTTTCCAGCAACAGATGGGCAGCGAATAGACCGGTACGACCCGAGCCGCCCATGCAGTGCATCGCTACTTTGCCGCCATTATCGACAATACGGTGCAGCGTTGGGCTAGCGAGTTTCCACTTAGCCGCAAATTCACTGCTAGGGGCGCAGTCGTCTTCTATTTCAATTTGAAACCACTGCATACCGAGCGCTTGGGTTTTTTCGCCCAACACCGCGACATCTTTACTGGCTAATTCCGCATCGTCGAGCGCAGTGACGATCGCTTCAACACCTTGTGCTTTGAGTTGTTCAAGCGAGGCATCAAGGTCTGCGTCTTTTGTACCTGGACACGGCGTCAGCACCAACGCACCTTGTTCTAAATCCAGTTGCCATGTTGGGTGTGTCATGATCAATCCTCCTTATGCCAAACCGACTTTGCGTACCAACTCAGCAGTGCGAGTGGCGTAACCCATTTCATTGTCATACCAAGCGTAGATTTTGACCATGCGGCCACCAACGACCATAGTCGAGAGTGCATCTACGATGGTTGAGCGTTGGTCACCCTTGTAGTCGATTGAGACCAGTGGACGCTCTTCAAAGCCCAAAATGCCTTGTAATTCGCCTTGTGACGCTTCTTTAAGTAGCGCATTCACTTCTTCAGCGGTGGTGTCTCGGCTGACATCGAAAATAATGTCGGTGAGCGAGGCGTTAGCCAGTGGCACACGTACGGCGTGACCGTTAATCTTGCCTTCTAACTCTGGGAAGATTTCGACGATCGCTTTTGCTGAGCCGGTAGTGGTTGGGATTAGGCTCATCCCACACGCGCGCGCGCGGCGTAAATCTTTATGCGGCGCATCCAAGATGGTTTGCGTGTTGGTCAAATCATGAATGGTCGTGAACGAAGATTGCTCAATACCCAGTTTTTCATGAATGACTTTCACCACGGGGGCAATACAGTTGGTGGTACATGACGCTGCCGTCACAATTTGATGGACCTCAGGGTCGAAAATATGATCGTTCACGCCCACTACGATGTTCGCTACACCCTCTTCTTTGACAGGTGCAGAGACCACAACACGCTTCACGCCTTGCGCAAGGTATTGGTTCAAAAATGACGTTTTGCGATGCACGCCCGTTGATTCAATCACGACATCACATCCTGACCAATCAACTGCATCGATGTCGCGCGATTGAGTGGTCTTAATACGCTGACCATTGATGATCATGCTATCGCCCTCAACGCCCACTTCATGATGCCAACGGCCTTGCACGGAATCGAACTCTAGCAAGTGCGCTAACGTCGCGGTATCGCCCGCCACATCGTTGATTTGAACAAACTCCAGCTCATCCCAATCAAACGCAGCGCGCAGCGCCAAACGGCCGATACGACCAAATCCGTTAATCCCTACTTTAATTGTCATGTTGCACTCTCTCTCAATTGGCAATCTGTTTCATCATTCATTTGGACCGCTACACACAGCACACAGGGCGAGCCTGAATCGCGTGTAACCTTTGTTGATCTTGTTGGTACTGCGTCTTTAAGCAGTTTGAAGCCACCAGATCATCGATCAATTTGTTCATCCATCCCGGCAAATCGGCGGCCAGTCGATAAAAGACCCACTGGCCCTGACGTACATCGACCAAAATGCCGTTTGAGCGTAGCAACGCAAGATGACGAGAAATTTTCGGTTGGCTCTCTTGCAGCGCCTCGGTTAACTCACCGACACACAAACACTCTTCGCGCACGATCAGCATTAAGCAACGAACGCGAGTCTCGTCCGACAACAACTTGAAGAATTGGTGAGGTAACATTGTCTACATTCTCATATATGGATATGCAAATATATTTATCTATCAGGAGAGGAAGATCAAGAGGGAGAGTGGCGATGTCATAAAAGTTTCAAAAAGCGCGGCGCGCTGTAAATGGATGCGCTTGTCACTAGGGGATTGGCACTAGGCGCTTTACACTAGACGGTTGACGTCTTGGCTCCAGCGCTGCGCTTCGTTGATACGCGGCATGACGTCATCCACGCTGAGGTTGAGTTTTCTACACACTTGCTGCATACCGTGCCAGTCGCAGCGTTCGTAGCACTCCTCTAGCAGCAATAAGTCGCCGTAAGGGCCTTGGCGCTCCAATAGGGCCAATTTAATCGCACGATTGAGTGGCAACTGACTCACCAGATCCTCAAGCGGTAAGTCCAGCAGCGCATCCAAAACTGAGAATAAACCAATTAAGAAGGCTTGATCGCGATAAGGCTGGAACGGATTGTCATACGACATCAGTAAGCAGAATTGCGCGCGCTGCAACGACAAGTTATACAGCTCTGCGGGTTTATTGGTCGAGATGTATGACGCCACCGCCAACGAGACAAAGACACGCAGCTTATCCTCACCGAGGTAAACCAAGGCTTGGCGAAATGAAGAGATGGTGACCGACAGCCGCTCCGACATGGTATTGACGAACCGCAGCAATTGATAAGACAACGCGATGTCTTTCGCGACGATCGCTTCGACCTTGTCAAAATCAACACGAGGCTGGCACACCTCTTTGAGCAGCTCCATCGCAATCAAGTGTTCCGGTGTGACGTATTTCTGCCGGGAGAGAATCGGCTTACTGAAAAAGTAGCCTTGAAACAAGCTAAAACCTGCCGAGCGCGCGGCGACGTATTCCGCCTCTGTCTCTACTTTTTCTGCTAAATATTGCCGTTTAATACCACGATTTTTTTGTTCTTTGACGATTTGACACGCCGCCTCCAAACCCAATGCCAACACATCCAACTTGATGATCTGCACATACGGCAAAAAGCGTTTCCACTGCGGGGTATAAACAAAATCATCCAGTGCGATCACATACCCTTGGCGGCTAAGATCTTTAATGGCATCAAACAGCTCATCGGTTGGCTCGCAGGTTTCCAGCACTTCGACCACAATCTGCTCTTTGGGCAGCGATTCGGGCAAACGGCGGATGAGACTCTGGTAAGGGAAATTGATAAAGCAGCGCGATTTCGCTAACGACGGATTGGTGCCGAGCGAGAGGAAGTTCTCCACAATCAAGCGATAAGTCGCTCGATTGGAAGTAATGTGCGCCGGATACGCGTTGTTTTCTCCATCACGAAACAACAACTCGTAACCGACGGTTTGTCTTTTAGCGTTAAAAATTGGCTGGCGGGCCACATACGTGTCACGCATGACTACGACCTAACGGGTGTCTATTATGCTTTTGCAGTGGCCAATAATGCCCCACAACCGACAAACATGGAACCAAATAGCTTATTGATTTTACTCATAACATGACCGGAACGAATAAATTTTCCCATTTGAGCTGCCAAACTGGTGTATCCCAGCATCACGACAGAATCGATCACCACTGTCGTCGCTCCCAACACCAACAGCTGAGTCAGCTGATCGCCCTTAGGATCGATAAACTGGGGAAACAAAGCGACCAAAAACACGATAGATTTAGGATTGGTGAGATTAATCAAAGTGGCATTGCGAAGCAGCTGACCACTGGTCAGTGCCGCGCTGACCTCGGCAGTGGCAAGCGTTGATTTGTCGCGCCATTTTTGAATGCCTAGCCACACCAGATACACCACACCAACCCATTTGATGATGCTAAACGCCAGAGCAGACTGAGCGACAATCGCACCAATGCCCGCCCCGACTAAGGTGATATGGATGGCGAGGCCAAGCTGCAAGCCCGCAATGGCCGCAAGTGACTTACGCGTGCCGTAGCTAAGGCCATTACTGATCGAGTTCACTGTGCCTGAGCCAGGCGCTAAGCTAAACACAATCGCCGTCAGCACATAAGCCAACCATAAGTGCATATCCATTTTGTTTTCCTCTCGACTAACGTGCGTTTGCCAAACATAATTGAGTTTCTACTTTGGTGCAGCAATAGGTCTCCATACCATGAATCCTTCTCCTTCACCCATCAGACCTCGTTATACTCAAGAGACAAATTTTGAGCAAGCGATCCATGCCGATATTGCGCAATTATGGCAGAGCCGCCAAGAAGGCTACTTGGCCATGCGCGATAAAAAGAAGCTCTATTGGGCCGCATTGACGTCAGAGCATCACAACAAAGCCGTGGTGGTGGTGAATGGTCGCATTGAATGCGCAATCAAATACCAAGAGCTGTTTTACGATCTCTATCAGCAAGGCTTTGATGTTTACTCTTACGATCACCGCGGGCAGGGGTTGTCAGACCGGTTAATCGATGACACTGAGATGGGCTTCGTGCAGGAGTTTGACGACTATGTCCTTGACCTAGATAGCATGGTGACGCACTTTAACTTAGAGCGTTATAACGAGCGCTTTATTCTCGGCCACTCAATGGGTGGCAATGTGGTGACACGTTACTTACAGACCCAAGGTATTGAGAACAAAGAGGCCTTTTTCCACGCCGCCGCGCTGAGCGCGCCGATGTTTGGCGTCAATATTGCGCCCTACCTCAAGCCTTTCGCGCCCATGATTGGCCAGTTCCTCACCGCCGTCTACCCCACTCCTAGATTTGCCCCCGGCCAAGTGGCGTATTATCCCAAACCGTTTGATGGCAACTTTCTCAGCCAAAGTGAGGCGCGCTACCAGTGGTTTCGTAATCTCTACGATGAGATGCCACAACTGAGAATTGGCGGCGCCAGCACCCGCTGGGTCTGGCAGAGTTTAATGGCGTGCAAACAGTGTTTGTTGATGACCCGCCACCTGAAAACTCCTCTGCTGATTTTGCAGGCGGGCGACGATCAGATTGTCGCCAACGACGCGCAAACTCAGCTCGCTCGTAAACTCATCAAAACCAACCCTCGCAGCAAACTGGTGACCATTGACGGAGCGCGCCATGAACTGCTGTTTGAACGCGACGAATACCGCAACCGCACCCTAGATGAGATTTTGGCGTTCTTTGACCAACATGGCAGCGTGTAAGCTCGCAATGCACTCTCTCAGAAACAGGTCAATGGGCAGTGTGAAAACAGGAAAAGGGCAACAGAGAAAATTACCCTCTTTTTCTTGCCATGCATGACGTAGAATAACCACTCTTGCCCATTGGCCAACGACATGTTGGCTCTCCTAGTATGGCACACGGCAACCAATCATTAAGAGGGTGATATGACCGACACACGTACCGACACGCCTTTTCGCATTGTCGCTTCCGATCTCGATGGCACGCTACTGGCACCCAACCACCAGCTGAGCGCGTTCTCCAAACAAACATTGAAGGACCTGCACGCCAAAGGTTACACCTTTATCTTCGCCACCGGACGCCACCATGTTGATGTCGCGAGCATTCGTGAAATTGCTGGCATCCCAGCGTACATGATCACCTCAAATGGCGCGCGTGTTCACGATCAGCATGATCAGTTGATGTACAGCAAAAATATTCCCAGTGATCAGGTGCAAGCCGTGATCGATGTGATCAAGCAAGATCCCAACCTCTTTATCCACATGTACCGCAATGAAGAGTGGTTGCTTGATCGCGATGATGAAGAGTTGGCCAAGTTCCACAGTGAATCCGGCTTTCGTTATCAACGTTTTAGCGCCAATGCCGCGCCAACCGAGGGCATTGCAAAAATTTTCTGCACCCACCCAGACAAAGATCATGACCGTTTGGTGGAGTTTGAAACCCAACTTCGCGCCAAATTTGGCGATAGCTTAAGTATTGCTTTCTCCACTCCTTGGTGTCTGGAAGTGATGGCAGCAGACGTGTCAAAAGGCGAAGCGCTGAAAGTCGTGGCCGAGTCGCTTAACCTGACACTCGACAACTGCATCGCCTTCGGTGATGGCATGAACGATGTGGAAATGCTCTCGATGGCAGGCAAGGGATTGGTCATGGCGACCTCTCACCAGAAAGTGAAAAACGCGCTGCCCAATAACGAAGTGATCGGCAGCAACGCAGACGATGCTGTCGCGCATTACTTGCACGACCACCTGTTTTAAGCGCTCCCGCCAGCCCGAGACTCTCGGGCTAAAATAGCCTGCCATTGAGATTCCGTGACCGGCATGATCGACAAGCGATTGCCCTTTTTCACTAGGGGCATAGCTTCCAGCTCAGGCATGGCTTTCATCGTCGCAAGCGAAATTAAGCGTTCGGTTTTGCGCACAAATTCAATATCGACCATAAACCAGCGCGGGTTGTCTGGGCTCGATTTCGCATCAAAATAGGCGCTTTGTGGGTCATGGGCAAAGTGATCGGGGTACGCCTCTTTGACGACCTTCGCAATCCCCGCGACGCCGACTTTCTTGCACGAGCTGTGGTAAATCATCACCAAATCGCCCAGCTTCACCTCATCACGCATCATATTTCGCGCTTGATAATTGCGAACACCTTCCCAACACGACACCTTTTGTGTACGAAGAGTGTCAATAGAGAAGGTGTCTGGTTCAGTTTTAAATAACCAATATGCCATAATAAAATCCATTACGTTTACGCTAAGGAAGATATAGCATGAAGGCGCTTCGAAACCCAGTCGCTCTGTCCATCATATTGTTGTTACAAGCGTGCAGTTCTCAGCCATCACCCAGCAGTGTACAACCTGCGCATGTGACGCTCGATAGCGAAACGCCCACACCTACCCAAACCTTCATGCTACGCGGTGAAGTGGTGCTCGGCCACGAAGTACGCAGCCTCTCCCCTTGCGGCAGCAATCAGCAGTACTGGCTGGATCTCTCCAATGACCGATTTGCCCAAGGCATGAAACTGGTGCGCTCACCATACAGCCCTTTGTATGGTGAAATCGTCGGTCACCTAGAGCCCACAGGGCAACAAGGGTTTGCGGCCAATTACGCCGCCAAGTTTGTGGTTGAGAGCATTAACCTTCTTAGCGCTGAAAATCCTAAACGCTGTCAACAAGCGCTAAAACCGACCCGGGCATTTGGTAATGAACCGTCTTGGTCTGCCCATTTTGAGTCAGACCAATTGGTCTTTCAGCGTATGGGGTTTGAAGCGCAATCCTTCACCGTCGAGCGCAAGCGTCTTGAACAAACCCGTCGCCGTTACAGTTGGCAAGATGGCTCACTCGAACTCAATCAACGCAGTTGCGTAGATGGCATGAGTGACAGCCTGTATGGTTGGACCTCCACCCTAACGATCGGTGATAAGCAGTATCAAGGCTGCGCAACGCTTGCTAACCAAGACAACACCCAACACTGGGTCGATGACTATCACGCGGCCTCGACCAAAGCACAGCACTTCACCGTGACCATGGCACTCAACCCTGACCATACCGCCATGACGACCTACGCCTATAACAATGGCGACGCCGATTCGGTGGAACACGGCTTTTGGCAGCAGATTAATCCTGATCAGGTGCAAGTGGTGATGACTCATCTTCAGCAGCAACCGTTACTCTCAGAACGCATCTTTACTCGTGATGGTCATCAGTTGAATGCGAAGAAAGAGCGTGTTGGCGACGTGATTTATGCGATTAATGATGGCGGGCTAACGTTATACAAAGCCAAGGTGGCGTTGACGCAAACGGGCACGCAGTCCGGTGCTGAGGGCTCTAGACTCACCCGCCTACCGCAAGGCAATGACATTCCTTCTTCAGCCCAGTTTGATGAACAGGTCGATAAAGCACTTCGCGACTATTTCGCCATGCACAATACCGCCCCAAACGGGACGAAATACCGCTGGCTGACCTATGATCTCAATGGCGATGGTCAACCGGAACTTCTGGCACAACTGGACTGGTGTGGCTCTGGCGGCTGTACAGTGCTGATTTTTGAACAGCACCAACAAGCGTGGCGATTCAACAGTAAAATCACCTTAGTGCAAACCCCGTTTAACCTCGGCACTCAGGCCCATGGTGAATGGCAAGATTTGGTGATGTTCGTCAGTGGCGGCGATGCCGTGCCTAATCAACACGTGTTGCGTCACAATGGTATCAGCTACCCGCTTAACCCCAGCGTTGAACCTGTCGCCAATTACGATGAGCTCAGCCCAGTGCAGCTTTTCTCCGATGGGGTCACGCCGCATCAAGAAGGGCTAATACTAAAATGAGTAGCACCCTTTGCCCGCGATGTAAACTGCGACATCAATGTGTGTGCGTTCGTCAACCACACGTTGAATTGAAGGCCCACATTGCCCTGCTGACGCACCCAAACGAGCAGCAGCGCGATACCAATACCGGAGGGCTGCTCAGTCACACTCTGTCAACGTGTAGCGTGCATACGTGGCAACGAACCTCGCCTTGCGACACCTTGCTAACGCTGATGCAAAACCCACGCTATCGGCCGTTTTTGCTTTACCCAAGTGAGCAAAGCCTAACGCCTCAGCAAGCGAGCGCCGACGCTGATACGCACGGTGCAACTCCGCTGTTTATTGTGTTGGATGGCACGTGGCAAGAAGCGCGCAAAATGCTCAATAAGAGTACGTGGCTCGCATCACTGCCTTGTGTGCAGCTCTCGCCTCAAGCCGCTTCTCTCTACGACTTGCGACGCAATCAATCGGAAGGGCACCTGTGCACCTATGAGGTGGGCGCTGAGATCGTGCACGCGTTAGGCGCCCCCCAAGAGGCAACGTGCATGAGAGAGTTTTTCAGCTACTACTTAGCGGCCTTTCAAGCGGATAAAAGTGGCCATGCACTGCGCACTTGAGCACCGAAACACCATGTGACACTAATCGGTCAGTAACAGCAAATCCGACAATTGGTTAATTTCTACATCAGGCAGGACCCGCGCATGTCGAGCCTGCCTTGGGCTGATAGCGGTATCATTAAACCAGCACGCTTGAAAACCACTGGCTTTTGCCCCTTGCACATCGGTATTGAGATGATCGCCGACATGAAGAATGCTACCGGCATCCAGCGCCAGATGCTGCGCCGCTTTGCGAAACATTTCGCCATGCGGTTTTGCGTAGCCATCCGGCCCCGCTTTGAGCGTCAGGGTGAAATACGCCGATAAGCCGATTCGCTCGACATCAACGTTACCGTTAGTGATGGCCACCAGCGGCATCTGCGCTGCTAGCCGAGTTAACACACGATGGGTCTCTTCTGGCACGCTAAAATCACTGCGCAGTCTCAGCACTTCCTCAATCGCGCTCGAAGCAGCGCTGTGCGCTTGTTGCTCATCATAACCTAGTCTCACCAAGCCACTCTCTATCTGTTGAAAGCGCCACTTGGTGACATCATTAGGCAACCAAGGATCGCGCTCGGCCAAGCGTCGCTTGTGGCTCTGCCACCAGCTCAGTGGCACCGTCGCGCTGACGGGGTGGTGATGGTGTAGCCACTCGACCATACGCGCTTCTAAGGTACGAATGATCGGCCAATTGTCATACAGGGTGTCATCAAGATCGAACGTCATCGCCTTGATGGGTTTGAGATGGCGATAAAATTTCACTCATCCTCCTCTTTTTTCGGCCTGCCCTTTTTTCGCGCTCTTGGGTGCGCTTGGTCATAGACCTGCGCCAAGTGCTGAAAATCGAGGTGCGTATAGATTTGGGTGGTGGAAATGTTTTCGTGTCCCAAGAGCTCCTGCACGGCACGCAAATTGTTGCTCGACTCCAGCACATGCGTCGCAAACGAGTGACGCAATTTATGCGGACTGACATGACTGGCAATGGCCTGCTTCTGCCCCCACTCCGCCATGCGTTTTTGTACGCTGCGATGAGAAATTCGACCACCCAGCTTGGAGACAAATAACCCAGGCTCATCGGGATGCGCTAAATGTCCGCGCACTTTGAGCCATTTCGCCACCCAGTCGGCAGCCATACCCGAAAACGGCACTTTGCGCTCTTTGTCTCCCTTACCGACGACGCGAATTTCACCGTCCGAAAGACCCACGTCTTTGACATTCACGGCGATCATTTCAGCCAAACGTAAGCCAGCACCATACATCAGCTCCATCATGGCGCGATCGCGTATCGC
Source organism: Vibrio sp. R10-SG-ISO4 (assembly GCF_059834135.1). Taxonomy (NCBI): domain Bacteria; kingdom Pseudomonadati; phylum Pseudomonadota; class Gammaproteobacteria; order Vibrionales; family Vibrionaceae; genus Vibrio; species Vibrio sp. R10-SG-ISO4. The sequence goes on along the minus strand of NZ_JCBDHJ010000004.1, from coordinate 13,962 downwards.
CAACGGATCATCTTCATTGACTTCAAGCAGCTGCCCCACTTCATCGACATCAAGGTTCTTAGGCAGTGGCCGCTGTTTGCGCGGCGCAGAGACGCCTTTGGCTGGATTCGCCGCAAGATCACCTCTCAGCACTAAAAAGTCAAAAAAGCTACGCAAACAAGAAAGACGTGTCGCAATACTGCTTCCTTTCATACCTTCACGCATTGCTTTACCGGCCACCTGTCTAACCCAACCCGCGTCCACTTGGGTCCACTTTTTTATACCCAAACTCGCTAGGTGCGCAGCCATGGTTTCCAGTTGCTGTTTGTAGTTGCGTTGAGTATGCAAACTCAGCCCTTTTTCACTTCTTAAATAATCGTAGAAGCGTAGTAAGGGCTGCTGCAAACCATTAGGCAGAGGTGGTGGAGCGTCGCTCATTATCTTGCGCCTGCCAAGGCAGGGTATCAATCAGGTGAGAAAGGACGAGCGCCAGATGGCGCAAAAAGAGAGTATCCATGTGTGGCTGAAAATGGCTACCGTCGGAGCTGGAAAAGGCCAAGATACCTTGGAGCGAGGTCTTATTCAGTGGCATCACCACGTAAGATCCCATTTCCGGCGCGGGGCTATGCGGGCCAAACAAGAGTTCACGATCGCACGAACGCATACGGCCAAGATAGGCACTCTTGCCATTCAGGTGGTTGGTGGCAAAGCGTTGATAACTCTCTTTGCTCAGGCGATACTTATCTTGTCCGCCCTGCACACCCACCAAGCGAATATACGCCACTAAGCCCAGAGATATCGCCATGTCTTCGATCGATTTGAGCACCGAGCTTAAGCTATCGCTGCGCAGAATATGCTCTTGCAGCTCCATAAATTCATGAAAGGTGCGATCGTTATTTTTCGCCAGCGACATCAATGTCGTGATCTCTTCTTCAAGCTCTTCAATACGCTGACGTTGGCGGTTCAGCTGAACGTGGACGAGAGAGACAGCGCCTTGCTCTTGGTGAGGCAAAGCCAATCTGTCCACCAGCGCTTGACGCTGGGCGAAAAAATCCGGGTTGTCACTAAGGTACTCGGCAACCACTTCCGCGGTCAGTGCGTCCGCTTCAATTTGAGACACAATTCATCCCTTTACTTGTTATCTATCGAGGTGTGGATTGAGCTAGCAGCTCAGCTGGCCATCAAACACATGTGTGGCTGGGCCTGTCATGTAAAGCGGTTTACCTGGCCCCTTCCAGCGAATGTTGAGCTCGCCACCGGGCAGAGAGACTTTGACATTCTCGTCCAATAAGCCTTGGACGATACCGACGGCCACCGCGCCACATGCGCCACTGCCGCACGCCTGCGTTTCCCCAGCGCCACGCTCGTACACACGTAGGTTGATCGCTTGGCGGTTAACCACTTGCATAAAGCCAGCGTTCACGCGTTCAGGAAAGCGCTCGTGCGACTCCAGCAGCGGGCCTAGATTATCCACATCTGCGGTTTGAACGTCATCGACAACCGTCACAACATGAGGGTTACCCATGCTCACCGCTCCACAAAATAGCGTTTTATCTGCGGCGCGTAAGATGTACGTTTTCTCGGTTTGCTTGGCTTTAAAAGGGATCTTGCTCGGCTCAAACTCTGGCACGCCCATGTTGACCGTCACTTGATCGTCCTCTTCAATATTGAGGACCATCTTACCTTTCTTAGTGCTGACACTGATGTTGTACTTGTTGGTCAAACCTTTCATGCGGACAAAACGCGCAAAGCAACGAGCGCCGTTACCGCACTGCTCAACCTCACTGCCATCTGCATTGAAAATTCGGTAGTGAAAATCGGTTTCCGGATCGTACGGCGCTTCGACCACCAACAGTTGGTCAAAGCCCACGCCAGTATGTCGATCCGCCAAACGGCGGATCAGATCCGGTGAGAAAAAGATGTTTTGGGTAATACAGTCAACGACCATAAAGTCGTTGCCTAAACCGTGCATCTTGGAAAAGTGAAAATGCATAACCCTTTAATTACTCCGGAAGAATATTTTCTAGCGCCCACAAACTGGACAGCTCTTCACGCTGGCGAACCAAATGCAGCTTATCACCATCAACCATCACTTCCGCCACACGAGCGCGAGTGTTGTAGTTGGATGACATCACAAAGCCATATGCACCGGCAGAGCGCACCGCAAGCAGGTCGTTTTCTTTCAGTACCAAGGCGCGATCTTTACCTAAGAAATCACCGGTTTCACAGATAGGTCCGACCAAATCGTAGGTCACCGCTTCCCCTTCGCGAGGTTTCACTGGAACGATATTTTGCCACGCTTGGTATAGCGCAGGGCGCATCAAATCGTTCATCGCCGCATCGATAATGGCAAAGTTTTTGTGCTCCGTGTGCTTCAAAAACTCGACCTTGGTAAGCAAGACACCCGCGTTCGCGGCAATCGCACGACCTGGCTCAAAAATCAGCTCCAAATCTTGATGATTGTCCAAGCGACCTAGTAGCGCTTTGGCGTAGTCCGAAGGCTGCGGTGGTAACTCATCACGGTAGACGACCCCTAAACCACCACCGACATCGAGGTGAGCAATGTTGATGCCTTGCGCTTTTAAGTCATCGATCAATGCCAGTAGGCGATCGGTCGCGTCGATAAATGGGTCGATGTCTGTCAGCTGTGAGCCAATGTGACAATCGATGCCTTTGATCTCCAAGTTGCTCAAGCTTTGCGCAAACTTGTAGACATCCGGGGCGCGTTCAAATGCAATACCAAACTTGTTGTCACGCAGACCTGTTGAAATGTAAGGGTGGGTATTCGCATCCACATCCGGGTTAATGCGCAGTGAAATAGGCGCTTTCACCCCCATCTCTGCGGCGACTTGGTTCAAGCGCTCAAGTTCCGGCTCAGATTCAACGTTAAAACACTTAATGCCAAGCTCAAGTGCGCGTTTCATCTCTTGTGCCGTTTTGCCCACACCAGAAAAGACCACCTTGCTCGGATCGCCACCGGCAGCAATCACGCGCTCCAATTCTCCACCAGAAACAATATCAAAACCCGACCCTAGACGCGCCAACGTATTCAATACCCCAAGGTTGGAGTTCGCTTTCACGGCGTAACACACTAAATGAGGGTGCTCACCCACCGATTTGTCGAAGGCATTCCAATGGCGCTCTAACGTCGCTCGAGAGTAGACATAAAGTGGCGTACCAAACTGCTCAGCCACATCACTAAGCGGTACGTTTTCGGCCCAGAGCTGGCCATCGTCCTGATAATTGAAGTAATCCAAAGTACTTTCCCTTAAATAGTCGTTTTAATTGCGATGAACACCGTTAATGGCGATGGACGCGTGGCGATTAGGAGGATTGCTCGTTCGTTTGCGTCTCTTCTGGCATGTACAAACCGCCCGTCTGACCACATCCTGCCAGACCTAACACTGAAAGAAGAAACAGAGCAAGGATTGATTTTTTCATGGGTTCTATCGTGATTATTTGTTCAATGCCCCCTATAATCGCACCACAACCAAGAAAAGCAATAGGATAGATAGGATGAACGAGACTGAATTTCATCAGTTGGTGGATGTTCAAATGCAAATCATTGAAGAAATGATTGATGACTCAGGCGCGGACATCGACTACGAGGTCACAGGTAACGTGATGACACTGGAATTTGACGATCGCAGCCAGATCATCATTAACCGACAAGAGCCGATGAAAGAAATCTGGCTCGCATCGAAATCCGGAGGTTTCCATTTCTCCTTGGTCGAGCAGCAGTGGATCTGCTCAAAAACTGGCAAAGAGTTGATCGCCATGGTCAAAGAAGAGTGTGAAAAGCACGCCAATGAAGAGATTGACTGGGTTTAACCCATTCAGAATCAAAAAAAGAGCACGCGGTGCTCTTTTTTTATCTCTTTACTTTGCGGGTTCAAGCATTCACAACTCGGCTTGGCTTGGAGTAGTTTGAGCCATCATTGCGATAAGGGACGATGTAAGAGTCGCCCTCTTCAGGATGCACGATTTGATAATACTGCGGCAAATTGAAGTTAATGAATTTAGACGCCAATTCGCTTTCGGTTTTGACGGATGAGTAGAAGCCATTGACGCTCGCGATCATCTCATCTTTTTCACCGCTAAATTGGTGATACACCTCAACTTGGTTTGACTCATCCAGCACATAGATGTTGAAGCCTTTGTCTGTGTCTTCAAAGAAGAACTGAATCAAACCTTCACTGGCAAAACCATCAATGACCTCTGGCATTTGATAATCTTGCTCTTTATCGAGCATCAACAAGGGCGAGCCTTTCAGTTTGTTGGTTGAAATGCTGCGATAGAAATCGACTGAGTTTTCCAGCATTTGCACCGACACCCCACGGCGTTCGAAGAACAAACCATAGGTCTGTTGACCAATCTTAAGCGCTTTGAAACGACGACGTTTTTCTTGCTCAACCGGCTTCAAACGCAAATCAATGCATTCGGCCAATAACTGGTAGACCATGTTGCGCATCACACCGCGCAAGTTCTTGCTGTAGCAGAACACATCCACCGACTCCGGTGGCAACGCATCTTGGTGCATCTTACCAAGTACCGTTTTGAGCGCATCCAACATAGCGGTCTCCCCTTTGAAGTGCAAGGTACGCACTTCATGCCATGAGTTGCGATAGACCAAGTCCACGCTACCCACAAGACAGGTTTGGTCAGGGCCAAAGCTAAAGATGTCTGTGCTCTTTTGATCCAACTTCAGCGCACGGCCGCTCAGCTCTGAGGTCGGGTCACTTTCAAAGTTGATGAACATGGCCAACTGGCTGATCTCACACGGACTCGCCAACGCCTGCATCGTAGGGCGACGCTTGCGCAGTGAGAAGGTATTGCGTAGATCGCTGACCATTTGGTAGAACTTATCGATGTCCAAATCGGCATCACGAATCACAGAGTGCAAACGGGTGGATTCCGTGATCAAACCGTTAAAGAAGGACCAAGCCACCAATTTACTCAAGTATTCGTTGTGCTCAAGTGGCGCACGACCGATGATTTTCTCTGCCTCTAACGGCTGTTTATACAAGTACCATCCCGCTTTGTTCGTTCTGCCCGGACGTACCTCAATAAAGCTCAAATCAGGTTCATGCAGATCCGGAGAAATTTGCGGATTCAGCAGCGTCACCTTACCCGGCAACACCTCAAACGCAGCGTACAACTTGCGCGCCAAGATACTGATATCTTGTGGGCTAATCGCGGAGGTGATGTCGTTACGACGTGCAAATTGGATCAGGTTTCGGTAACTCTGCATCAAAGCATCTAACAAGGCGTGGTGTACCACTTTCACTTGCTCGACTTTCCAGTTGCGGCGATCATCCAATTCAGCGATCACACTCGGTGACCAGTCCCATTTTTGGATCATGTCAGACAGCGCTTCACGGCGCCAAGCCACCGAACCTGCGCCAGGCTGGCGAGAGAGTTTTTCATGGGTTTTGAGATAGAAACAACGACGCACCAAATCCAAGCGGGTGTGATCACCGATACGCTCTAAATAGCGCGTCACTTTCTCAAGCATCAAATAGTACGCGTCCATCCCATAGAGATCGGGCTTGTGCGCGAAGAAGCGGCGTTTGGTATCAAGGCTCAACAGCTGGGTGTGCGGATACTCCCACGAGTACGCCTCAAGCAAAATCGCTTTCAATACCGATTTGTAGGGCGAATCGATGCTCTTATAGAGTTGCCATAGGTTTGAGCCAAAGTACTCTTCTGCCGGGATACGGTTCAATTTACCAAAATCAATCCACTCCGAGCAGTTAATCACATTCTGGCTACAGAGATGCGTCACGTACTCGTCGTAACACTCTTCCATTTCTGGTGGCACGATTTGCCACAGCAGCCTTTGGCCAGCTAAACGTACCGCACTGCGATAAAACTCATCGAGTAACAACAGGTGCTGCGATGACCCGCAGTTATCCCCGGTCATCTCTTCACACTTATTGCTGCGAAAACGGCTTTCGTCCATCAAGAAGAAGTTGGCTTCAACGCCACGGCTCAGCGCCCACTCGGTGATCAAGAGACATTTGTTGGTCAAGCTGTCTCGTTCGTCAGCACTCATCTTCGAGGACACGCACACCCAAATGTCTAAATCACTGGAGGTACTCTGGCCAATTGAAGAGGTGCTGCCCATAGTATACAGCCCCAAAATCATTGGGTTGTCTGCGGTGGCGAGCGGTTGACCGATCGTGAGCTCGGTGTCCGACACAAACTGACTTTGAGGTTCACTCAATTCAAAATTGCGAATACCGTAGGGGACTTTGGATGCGTAGTAGCCGGGAATTAAAGGATGGTTGTAGTGCAGAAGAGTAGGAATCAGATGGAAAACATGCTGGGCCTGCGCATCCATAAGAGCTAACGCACGTTCAATGCGTTGCTGATTGAGATCATCAAGTCTATGGATTAGCGATTGGGTGTAAGCCAGCAAGGGATGTTCCTTGGTTAATTATCTACAGCGTGCTGTGTTTAATAATTATTCTAAAGCACTATCAAAACGTGATCAATTTAACACTTTTCTTTGGGCTGGTAAAGAATTGTACGATCGATTCAACACTATTTTGTGTCTCTTGACTGACGAGTCGTTCTCTTTTTATTACGCGCTACAGTGTGGTCCGGATACGTGATGAGTAACAATAGCGCAGCTCATAAACGAGATTGCAATCACACTTTTTTGATGATTTTTTGCTACGGATTGAGGATTGCCGCTTAGGACTCATATTGCATTGAGCATTTTTATCTCAGAGTGATACGATGGAGCCATCATTTGGTTTATCTGTTTCTATCATGACTCAAACGACTCCGATCCGTATTGCAACGCGCAAAAGCCCCCTTGCTCTTTGGCAAGCTCATTATGTGAAAGACGCCCTTCAAGCCGCTCACCCTGGTCTAGAAGTCGAGCTGGTGACTATGGTCACGAAAGGCGACATTATTTTAGACACACCGCTCGCCAAAGTCGGCGGAAAAGGGCTGTTTGTGAAAGAACTAGAGGTGGCGATGCTTGAAGGTCGCGCGGACCTCGCCGTGCACTCAATGAAAGACGTGCCGGTGGAGTTCCCCCAAGGCTTAGGTCTCGTCACCATCTGTGAGCGCGAAGACCCGCGCGATGCCTTTGTTTCGAATCAGTACAGCAACATCGACGATTTACGACAAGGCGCAGTCGTCGGCACATGCAGTTTGCGTCGTCAGTGTCAGATAAAAGAGTATCGGCCCGATTTGGTGATCAAAGAGCTACGCGGCAACGTCGGCACCCGACTCTCTAAGCTCGATGCAGGTGAGTACGATGCGATCATTTTGGCCGCGGCTGGCTTAAAACGACTCAAGCTTGAAGAGCGCATTCAGAGTTACATCGAGCCAGAGCAATCCCTACCCGCGGTTGGACAAGGTGCCGTCGGCATCGAATGTCGCCTTGATGACGAGCGTTTAATCGCGTTACTTGAGCCTCTCAATCACCCAGACACGGTCGACCGCGTGTTGTGTGAACGCGCCATGAACCTCACCCTTGAGGGAGGCTGCCAAGTTCCTATCGGCAGTTATGCACTGCTGGATGGCGATCAAATCTGGCTTAGAGCCTTAGTCGGTGAACCGGATGGATCCACCATCGTTCGTGGTGAGATCAGCGGTCCTCGAAGCGAAGCGGAGCAACTGGGAGTCACACTGGCCAATCAACTGCTCGATAATGGCGCCAAAACCATTTTAACTAAGCTATACGCAGAACAAGAGTAATGCCATGGCAGTATTGGTGACACGGCCAGGTCAGCAAGGCCAATCGCTCTGCCATCAATTGCAACACCTCGGTGTCGCGAGTGAGCATCAACCGCTCATCTCGCTTCACCCGGGGAGACAACTTAGCGATATCGCACATGCGTTACATCGCGCCGACCTCATTATTGCCGTGAGCCAACATGCGGTGCACTTTACCGATCAAACCCTTCGCCAACATCAGCAACACTGGCCACATTCAGCGCGATACATTGCCGTTGGTCAAAAAACTGCACAGATCTTAAGCACAAAAACGCAACAAAACGTAGACTATCCTCAAGTGGGCGATAGCGAGCATCTACTTGCGCTTGAACCCCTTCATGACGTCACCAATAGGCGTATTGTCATCCTACGCGGAAACGGTGGCCGAGATTTGATTTTCGATACCTTGCAGGCACGAGGGGCCTTAGTGGAGTATCGAGAAGTCTATCGTCGTGAAAACATTGCTTTGTGCTCAGATTTGCTCGTCCCACTCTGGCAAAATAAGCACATTGATCAGCTAGTCGTTACTAGCTCGGGTCAGCTTGAACACCTTGTCTCGCAAATCGGCAAGCGCTATCAAGCCTGGCTATTTGGATTAACGCTATACGTTCCTAGTGAGCGTATCGCTCTAGACGCACACCAATGGGGCTTTGTCGATGTCATCACGACCCCTAGTGCCTCTAATTCGGACTTACTGGCCGCTCTCCAGCCAAAACAACAGGACAAAACATAATGACAAGTAAAAAAAACAATGGACATGTTGAACCCGAAGAAAACAAAACCGCGCCAAACCAAGCAGCGATGACCGAGGAAAACAGCGCGGTGGACACTGAATCTCAAGATGTGACTTCACCTGAAAGCGCATCAGAGCCAAGCCCGGACGACACAGCGCCAGTCGATAGCAAGCCTCAAAGTGGGGAGCTTGAAGAAAAACAAGGCAAACGCGGAGTGAAGCTAGCTACGATCGCCATCGTTATCGCGGTGCTGATTGGGGGCGGACTCACCTTTTACATCCAAGAGAAGAATCAGCAGCAGCAAGCGCAAATCGCTGCGCTGCAATCAGAGCTCAATCAAGCCAAACAGGCCATGCAGGCTCAGTTGGATCAGAACCAACAGCAAATCTTATCGAAGGCCACTGAGCTTAGCCATCGCGCAGATACCGTTCTAGAGCAGCAGCAAAAAAGCATCGAGAGCTTACAGCTCGCCATGGCAGACGTAAAAGGCCGTCGCCCCAATGATTGGTTACTGGCTGAGGCTGACTACCTCGTCAAGCTCGCTGGACGAAAACTGTTTTTAGAACACGACGCGGTCAGCGCCACTAAACTAATGGAAAGTGCAGACCAGCGCATCGCAGCACTGAATGACCCAAGTCTTGTACCTCTGCGCAAATCCATGGCGAATGACATCACCAAACTCAAAGGGGTCCCCCTTGTAGATCGAGAAGGCTTGGTGCTAAGACTTACCGCTCTTCAGCAACAAGTCGATAGCTTACCGCTCGCCAATGCCATTCTTCCAGAGGCGCAAGCGGTGGAAGCTCGTCAAGTCTCGCAAGACGTGGCAGATTGGAAAGACAACCTGATGACCTCGTTACAAGAGTTCTCAGAGAACTTTATTACGTTCCGAACTCGTGATGGCAATGTCATCCCACTGCTCTCTCCCGAGCAGCATTTCTATCTCAAAGAAAACATTAAAGCGAAGCTAGAAACCGCCATCAAAGCGGTATATGTCGAGCAACAAGAGATCTACACCACAGCGCTTGCCACCGCAGGTGACTGGTCTCAAGCGTTCTTCAACCAAGATGCCAATAATGTTCGTGAGTTCAATCAAGCCCTAGGCATGCTAGGCCAACAAACCATCCAAGTCGATTACCCGGTAAAACTCGACACACAAGAAGTGCTGTCTGACGTTATTCGCGATCGCCTACGCCGCGAAGTCACCACATTGATTACGGAGGAGAAATAATGTTTAGACTGATTTTCCTCTTTGTCATCTTAGGTGCGGGGCTGTTTGTCGGCACTCAATACTCGGGGCAACAAGGTTATGTCCTAGTCTCTATCGCCAACACCACGATTGAAATGAGCGTCACCACCTTAGTGATTTTCTTAATTGCGACGTTGGCCGCCCTCTTTGCTCTTGAGTACCTCGTTAAGAAAATGCTCTATGCCAGTTCTGCCACTTGGAATTACTTTAGCGTACGTAAAATGCGCCACTCTCGCAGATTGACGAATGAAGGCTTAATTAAACTGATTGAGGGCGACTTTAAAACCGCAGAAAAAAAGGTCACGCGCTGGGCAAACTATCATGATATGCCTGTGGTTTGTTACCTTATTGCCTCAGAAGCGGCGATAGGTCTCGGAGACAACAAAAAGGCCGATCACTACCTTGAGCTCGCAGGTAAACAGCCTGGTTCTAACTTAGCGGTGGAGCTAACACGTGCCAAGCAGCAGGTGAGAGAGGCCAACTACGCTGGCGCACTGGAAACCTTACATCTTCTCAAGGGCCAGCATCCCAACAACGTGGTGATCGTTAACCTACTTAAGCAAGTCTATGTAGAACTGAAACAGTGGCAGCCACTGATTGATCTGACGCCCCAGCTAGGCAAACTTGGCTTGATTAGCGAACAAGATCAACAAACCTTGCTCCAAAGAGCGCAATGCGGCTTATTGGCTGATGTCGCCGAAAACAAAGGCAGTGAAGGCCTAATTGGTCACTGGAACAGCCTACCGAGAAAGCTCAAGCAAGACGCCCATCTAGTAGAGTGTTTTGTGAAACAGTTGATTGCGCGCAACGCCGATCACGAAGCCTTCACCGTCATTAAAGAAACATTGAAAAAGCACCCGAACTCCACACTGATCACCTTGCTACCAGAGATGAAATTGTCCGACACCCACCCAAGCAAACTACTGCTAGAGGAAATGGTGCGTAAAGACGCCAATAACGCCGAAGCACACAGCGCTTTAGCACAATTGCAAATGAGAAACGAACAGTGGCAAGAAGCGCAGCAACATCTTGAAAAAGCCTTATCTATCCGCTCTAACGTTTCCGACTACGCACACTTGGCAGATGTACTGGAGAAACAAAACCTCAACAAGGCAGCGCAGGAAGTATCGAAAAAGGCGCTGAGTATTATCCAGTCCTAGTTTCTACCGTGAATAAAGCGGGTCATTAGCCCAATACCAAAACTGGCCAACACGGCCAGTTTTTTTGTCCTTAAGAATGCGTTTAAAGCATGGTTACTGAATAGTGACAAGGGACTATTGGCCACAAGGTAAACGCGATACTGAAAGCCTATCGTAGACCAAAGGCTTGCCCTTTATTCACGCTAGTATCCGACACGATTTGAGCAACGACATCAAGTTTGATGGAGGAAGGTGCACGTGTGAGAAAACTACGAGCAGCGGGTGCTAGATAATCCGTGGACGTTGCCGCACCATTCGTCGTATGAAATCGACACACTACCTAGAACGCAAAGACCCTGAAGTGCGAGACATTATTCTTTAATCTCGCCTTGCTCTCTCTTCGAAGCCAGCCCGTTTTGGAAGCACTAAACGTAAAAAAGCCTCAGTCTCTCGACTAAGGCTTAGTATAAGTGGCGGAGTGGATAGGACTCGATGGTCCGGCATTCCGGCCCGCGAAAAAGTGCCCAGCACTTTTAGGAGCGTTAAACGTAAAAAAGCCCAGTCTTTCGACTGGGCTTTCTAATAAGTGGCGGAGTGGACGGGACTCGAACCCGCGACCCCCGGCGTGACAGGCCGGTATTCTAACCAACTGAACTACCACTCCGCAGTGGTCTATTTAAAGTCTTATCTCAATCGTGCTTCAAATAGATAATGTTCAAAGCCTGGCGATGTCCTACTCTCACATGGGGAAGCCCCACACTACCATCGGCGCTAATTCGTTTCACTTCTGAGTTCGGCATGGAATCAGGTGGGTCCAAATCGCTATGGTCGCCAAGCAAATTCTTTAATTCGGAAAGCTGTTTACGTTCTTACACATTCAATGTTCTTTCATTGAGTCCATCAAAACCCTTTGGGTGTTGTATGGTTAAGCCTCACGGGCAATTAGTACAGGTTAGCTCAACGCCTCACAGCGCTTACACACCCTGCCTATCAACGTTCTAGTCTCGAACAACCCTTAAGGGCACTTAAAGTGCCAGGGAAGACTCATCTCAGGGCTCGCTTCCCGCTTAGATGCTTTCAGCGGTTATCGATTCCGAACTTAGCTACCGGGCAATGCGTCTGGCGACACAACCCGAACACCAGAGGTTCGTCCACTCCGGTCCTCTCGTACTAGGAGCAGCCCCCTTCAATCTTCCAACGCCCACGGCAGATAGGGACCGAACTGTCTCACGACGTTCTAAACCCAGCTCGCGTACCACTTTAAATGGCGAACAGCCATACCCTTGGGACCGACTTCAGCCCCAGGATGTGATGAGCCGACATCGAGGTGCCAAACACCGCCGTCGATATGAACTCTTGGGCGGTATCAGCCTGTTATCCCCGGAGTACCTTTTATCCGTTGAGCGATGGCCCTTCCATTCAGAACCACCGGATCACTATGACCTGCTTTCGCACCTGCTCGAATTGTCATTCTCGCAGTCAAGCGGGCTTATGCCATTGCACTAACCTCACGATGTCCAACCGTGATTAGCCCACCTTCGTGCTCCTCCGTTACTCTTTGGGAGGAGACCGCCCCAGTCAAACTACCCACCAGGCACTGTCCTCACCCCGGATAACGGGGCTAAGTTAGAACATCAAACATACAAGGGTGGTATTTCAAGGTCGGCTCCACAGATACTGGCGTACCTGCTTCAAAGCCTCCCACCTATCCTACACATGTAGGCTCAATGTTCAGTGCCAAGCTGTAGTAAAGGTTCACGGGGTCTTTCCGTCTAGCCGCGGGTACACTGCATCTTCACAGCGATTTCAATTTCACTGAGTCTCGGGTGGAGACAGCGTGGCCATCATTACGCCATTCGTGCAGGTCGGAACTTACCCGACAAGGAATTTCGCTACCTTAGGACCGTTATAGTTACGGCCGCCGTTTACCGGGGCTTCGATCAAGAGCTTCGACCGAAGTCTAACCCCATCAATTAACCTTCCGGCACCGGGCAGGCGTCACACCGTATACGTCATCTTACGATTTTGCACAGTGCTGTGTTTTTAATAAACAGTTGCAGCCACCTGGTATCTGCGACTCTCAATAGCTCCATCCGCAAGGGACTTCACCGTCAAGAGCGTACCTTCTCCCGAAGTTACGGTACCATTTTGCCTAGTTCCTTCACCCGAGTTCTCTCAAGCGCCTTGGTATTCTCTACCCGACCACCTGTGTCGGTTTGGGGTACGATTCCAACTTATCTGAAGCTTAGAGGCTTTTCCTGGAAGCATGGCATCAATGACTTCACGCCCTTGGGCGCTCGACGTCGTGTCTCAGCCTTAAAGAGAGCCGGATTTACCTAACTCTCAAGCCTACGCACTTGAACCTGGACAACCGTCGCCAGGCCCACCTAGCCTTCTCCGTCCCCCCATCGCAATAAGTTGAAGTACGGGAATATTAACCCGTTTCCCATCGACTACGCCTTTCGGCCTCGCCTTAGGGGTCGACTTACCCTGCCCCGATTAACGTTGGACAGGAACCCTTGGTCTTCCGGCGAGGAGGTTTTTCACCCCCTTTATCGTTACTCATGTCAGCATTCGCACTTCTGATACCTCCAGCATGCTTTACAACACACCTTCAACGGCTTACAGAACGCTCCCCTACCCAATACCTAAAAGGTATTGCCGCAGCTTCGGTTTATAGCTTAGCCCCGTTACATCTTCCGCGCAGGCCGACTCGACTAGTGAGCTATTACGCTTTCTTTAAATGATGGCTGCTTCTAAGCCAACATCCTAGCTGTCTAAGCCTTCCCACATCGTTTCCCACTTAGCTATAATTTGGGACCTTAGCTGGCGGTCTGGGTTGTTTCCCTCTCCACGACGGACGTTAGCACCCGCCGTGTGTCTCCCGGATAGTACTTACTGGTATTCGGAGTTTGCAAAGGGTTGGTAAGTCGGGATGACCCCCTAGCCTTAACAGTGCTCTACCCCCAGTAGTATTCGTCCGAGGCGCTACCTAAATAGCTTTCGGGGAGAACCAGCTATCTCCAGGTTTGATTGGCCTTTCACCCCTAGCCACAAGTCATCCGCTAATTTTTCAACATTAGTCGGTTCGGTCCTCCAGTTGATGTTACTCAACCTTCAACCTGCCCAT
>NZ_JCBDHJ010000003.1:0-115197 GCF_059834135.1 Vibrio sp. R10-SG-ISO4 | reverse complement strand
CTAATGGTTTTATCCGCTTACTTGGGATTAAAGTCGACCACAATGGCGAAGATCACCTGAGCTCGGAAGAACTGCGCACCGTGGTGAACGAAGCGGGCAGCCTGATCCCAAGACGCCACCAAGATATGTTGATCTCCATTCTCGATTTAGAGCATGTGACGGTGAATGACATCATGGTGCCGAGAAACGAAATCACCGGCATTGATATCAACGACGATTGGAAATCGATTGTGCGTCAATTGTCTCACTCACCGCACGGGCGCGTGGTGCTGTATCGCGGTCAAATTGACGAAGTGGTGGGCATGCTGCGTTTGCGTGAGTCGTATCGCTTGATGCTAGAGAAAAACGAGTCGACCAAAGAGACCCTGCTACGCGCTGCCGATGAAGTCTACTTTATCCCAGAAGGCACGCCACTCAACGTCCAACTGCTTAAGTTCCAGCGCAACAAAGAGCGGATTGGTCTGATTGTTGATGAGTATGGCGACATCATAGGTCTCATTACGTTGGAAGATATTTTGGAAGAGATCGTCGGTGAGTTCACCACTTCTATCACGCCAAGTTTGTCGGATGAGATTACCCCACAACGTGATGGCAGTTTCTTGATTGAGGGCAGCGCCAACATCCGCGATATCAATAAAGGTCTCAAATGGGACTTCCCTACCGATGGCCCAAGAACCCTAAACGGTTTGATTCTCGAGCATCTTGAAGAGATCCCTGAGAGCCATTTGAGCGTTCATGTCTCTGGCCACCCAATGGAAATCGTCGAGCTAGAAGAGAATCGTATCAAGACGGTGAAAGTCTTCCCGCGCAGCAAAGGGAAAAAGCACGGTTAACCTTTGCCGTTTTTCATCACTGATTGAACAACGGCATTTCGCCACACGATCAAAAAAGCCTTGGTTCCCCCAAGGCTTTTTTCTGATTAAGACACTCTATCTATATCTCTGATTATGGATTATGTGTCTATCGTTATATCTCTTCCATTATACGTCTGTCGTTACTCTTCGGTCACACCAAACAAGTTCTCCATATTGAGACCTTGCTTAACCAGAAGCTCACGTAAACGACGCAGACCTTCCACTTGGATTTGGCGCACCCGCTCACGGGTGAGGTTGATCTCACGCCCGACTTCTTCAAGTGTTGAAGGCTCGTAGCCAAGTAGACCAAAGCGGCGTGCTAACACTTCTTTTTGTTTCGGATTGAGCTCGTCCAGCCAATGGATCAATGAATTTTTGATGTCATCGTCTTGAGTGGAAATTTCTGGGTCTGAGTTGTTGGCATCTGGGATAATATCCAGCAGAGCTTTCTCACCGTCACCACCAATTGGCGTATCCACAGAGCTAATGCGCTCATTCAGACGCAGCATTTTACTCACGTCATCAACTGGCTTATCCAGTTGCTGAGCAATTTCTTCAGCAGTCGGCTCGTGGTCGAGTTTTTGCGACAACTCGCGAGCAGTACGCAGATAGATGTTGAGCTCTTTCACCACATGAATAGGTAGACGGATGGTACGAGTTTGGTTCATGAGCGCACGCTCAATGGTTTGACGTATCCACCACGTCGCGTAAGTCGAGAAACGGAATCCGCGTTCTGGGTCGAATTTTTCTACCGCGCGAATCAATCCCAAGTTCCCTTCTTCAATAAGATCCAAGAGAGCAAGGCCACGGTTGCTATAACGACGGGAGATTTTCACAACCAAACGCAAGTTACTTTCGATCATACGTTTACGCGCTGCTTCATCGCCACGTAATGCACGTCTTGCGTAGAGGACTTCTTCCTCTGCGGTTAATAGGGGTGAGAAGCCGATTTCGCCAAGGTAAAGCTGTGTGGCATCTAGGCTTTTCGATGAAGCGTCAAACTCCTCTTTGACACTCTCAGATTTGGATGAGGTGAGTTCATTGCTGCCTTGAAGCGTATCTAGTTGTGCTTCCTGCTCAATATCAAACTCTTCGACTTTCGTTGCTGTATTGCTGATACTCATGGCGCCTCCCCTTGGCGAGCTAGCAAGACATTACTACCTCTAATGTCGCTAATTTACCCGGTCAGTAAAGTAAATTTAAGGTAAGTATCGTTTCGGATCGACCGACTTACCTTGATAGCGAATTTCAAAATGCAAACGAACGCTGTTCGTTCCGGAGCTGCCCATTGTTGCTATTTTTTGACCAGCCTTAACACTTTGTCCTTCATGTACTAGCAACTTGTCGTTGTGTGCATACGCACTTAGATAGTTATCGTTATGTTTGATAATCACCAGATTACCGTAGCCGCGCAGTGCGTTGCCTGAATAGACGACAGTGCCACTTGCTGTCGATACGATGGATTGACCACGCTGTCCTGCGATATCAATGCCTTTATTTCCCTGATCGCCAGCAGAAAAGTTTTTTATTACCCTCCCTTTTGTTGGCCATAACCATTTGGAAACCTTTTGATTAGAAGCCGTGTTACTCGCTTTACTGCTAGAGGCAGTATTGGCATTTTTGTTAACACTTTGTTGCTTCTTAGGTTCAACATACTCCTTTGATTTTGATTGATCAATACTCTTTTTAGGTGGCGTTTGGGTGACGTTTTTCTGACCGCTGCTGTTTTGCGATGTAACTGATTGATTAGAGTTTTTACTTGAATTCGGAGTGGATGGGGTAGCGGCAACCACAGCGACAGGCGCAGATACCGTACCAGCACCCGTCCCACCAAAGGCGGGCGCTTTGTAGGCACTACGCCATAAGTTGAGTTTTTGACCGGGGTAAATGGTGTAGGGCTCAGTCAAGCCGTTGTAACGAATAATATCGTTTACATCTTTATCTGTGACGTAGGCTATAAAGTATAGCGTATCGCCTTTTTCTACTTCGTAATAGCTGCCGCGATAACTGCCACGAGTGACAGACCCATAATCTTTGTTTAACCCAGACACAGGAGCAGGCGAGTGTGCAGCGCAGCCATACAGCGCACTGAATACCAGGATCAGCCACACACACCTTCTCAAGCTCATGCCTACGCCAATTCACCTGCGATTAAAGGAACAAAACGTACCATCTCTATGGGCTCTGTGGAGAACGCCTCACCCTGTCGGGTGATTTTGTACAGTTGCTGCTGCTCGACACCAACAGGAATGACCATGGTGCCGCCCTCACTGAGTTGTGAGAGCAGTGCCTGTGGCACAGACTCCGCTGCCGCTGTGACAATAATGGCATCAAATGGGCCTTTCGCTGGCCAACCTTGCCAACCATCACCGTGCTTGGTGGAGATGTTATAAATGTCGAGCTGCTTTAAACGTCGTTTAGCTTCCCATTGCAACGCCTTAATCCGCTCAATGGAGAAGACGTGATCGACCAGTTGAGCTAGTACTGCGGTTTGGTAACCAGACCCAGTGCCAACTTCCAGCACTTTGCTGTCTCGATTCAGAGCCAACAGTTCGGTCATTTTCGCCACGATATAGGGCTGAGAGATGGTCTGCCCAGCGCCAATCGGCAGCGCATTATTATCGTATGCTTGATGCATCATCGCCTGTGACACGAACTGCTCACGAGGCAATCGATAGATGGCATCTAATACGCGTTGATCTTGAATGCCACTCGCGACAAGAAAGTCGATTAATCTGTCGGCATGTGGGTTTACCATTGTTACTTGTCCTTTAACCAATTATCCATGCTCATCAGCGATTCATGAGCGGTCAAATCTACTTGCAGCGGTGTAATGGAGACAAAGCCATGTTCGATAGCATAAAAGTCGGTTCCTTCACCCGCATCCTGCTCTTTTCCTGGTGGGCCTAACCAATAAATATCATGACCACGAGGATCTTGCTGTTTTATCATTGCTTCCGCGTGATGGCGCGCACCTAAACGGGTTACTTTTGAACCTTTTAGCGCGGAGAGCTCAACGTCGGGAATATTGACGTTTAACAGTCGGTTAGTAGGAATAGGGCGTCGTCCGTGCTGCAACACCAGCTGTTTGGCAATGTGCGCCGCCGTGTCAAAATGGCGCAGCCCCACGAGTGAAAAGGCGATCGCCTGAACACCGAGAAAGTGCCCTTCCATCGCTGCCGCGACCGTGCCAGAGTAGAGCACATCATCGCCAAGGTTTGCACCATGGTTAATGCCCGCTAGCACCAGGTCCGGAAGATCGTCTTTCATCAGCTCATTAAGCGCAAAGTGAACACAGTCGGTCGGCGTTCCTTGTACCGAATAAGTACGCTCGGCTATGCGAGTCACCCTCAAAGGCTGCTCTAGGGTTAACGAGTTGGATGCGCCTGAGCGGTTTCTATCTGGCGCGACGATCGTCACTTCGGCGATCTCACTCAGTGCCTGCGCGAGCGCGTGTATGCCTTTCGCATGCACGCCATCATCGTTACTGATCAATACTCTCAGTGTGTTGGCTGTCATAAATCCTGTCACTTCCTGTTGAAAGAGGGCATATGGCCCTACCGGCTACTGACTGTCATTGGCCTTGCTGTCATTAGCGTAATGGCGTTCTTTCTCCGTCGCAATGAGCAGCTCTCGCAAAATAGCAGTCGCAAAACTGCCTGCATCCAATGAGAAGTCGAGCGTTAAGCTGTCACCATCGACGGACCAAGTCAGACTCTCAGGCTTCAATAACACCTCTCGGCGGTCGTGACGCATGCGATTACCACGAATCAACGCCATGAGATCTGGCTCATTATCAAGCAGCGGTTGTTCAAGTGCGAGCGCCTCGTGCTGAGTGGGTAAGGCATTGTCACCCGCGAGCGCAGCGGTTAATGTCACCTCACCACGCTGCAACTGCGCATTGAACGCCTCGCACTCTTCAGGCGTGACAAGGCGCGTTTCATTGCCTTGGTAGACAATATCGCCCGCAATACAGGTGTTCAATAGCGCTTGTTCAATCCGCGCGGAGACGATGGTGTTAAACACCCAAGAGCGAGCGGCAGAGAGGTAGAGACTGCGTTTGTTTTGGTTACGAGTACGGACATTGTCTCTTCCCCAACGTCTGGCTTCAGTGAGGTTATTGCCATCGTGACCAAAACGCTGACTGCCAAAGTAGTTGGGAACCCCTTTCGCTTGCACCTTCTCCAATCGAGACAGCACCGATGGCATGTCGGAGACTTGGGTTAACGTTAAGCGAAAGTCATTACCGATTAAGTCGCCGGGACGCAATTTTTTATGGTGTCGGTCTGTGGCGAGAATTTCGATACTCGGGTACGCCGCCAGAAAGGCGCTAAAGTCTGGTGTCTCGCCTTTAGGTAGATGTACACTCAGCCACTGCTCTGTGACTGCATGACGATCCTTAAGACCTGCCCAACTGACGTCTTTCGATTTCACCCCGCACGCTTTGGCCAGTTCATTGGCGACAAAGCTGGTGTTCTCGCCGGTTTTGCGAATACGCACCATTAGGTGCTCACCCGTACCACTAAATGAGAACCCTAAGTTTTCGCGTACTTGAAAGTGCTCGGGTTGCGCTTTGAGTACGCCGGTGGCGACAGGCTGACCATTGAGGTACGCCAAAGAAGAAAGTAAATCAGACATGAATAGAGTTCCGTTTAGCCAGCGGCCGCGCTTGTGACCGTCCGCTGTTGAAAAATAGCTAGAAATTACGCTTTAACCAGCAGAACAACTGCTTCGCTGGCAATGCCTTCTTTGCGCCCAGTAAAGCCGAGACGCTCTGTGGTGGTCGCTTTGACATTAATGTTGGTGACGTCGGTGTCCAAATCTTGTGCGATGGTTTGGCACATCGATTCGATATATGGCGCCATTTTCGGTGCTTGAGCAATGATGGTGATGTCAGCATTACCCAGCACATACCCCTGCGCTTGTACTCGTTGGTACACATCGCGCAGAAGAAAACGGCTGTCCGCGCCTTTCCACTCATCATCGGTATCAGGGAAATGGCGACCAATATCACCGGCAGCAATCGCGCCCAACAGTGCATCACACAGTGCGTGCAGCGCCACATCGCCATCGGAGTGAGCAATCAAACCTTGCTCGTAAGGAATGGCAACACCGCCAATGATGACTGGGCCTTCTCCGCCAAATTTGTGCACGTCAAAACCGTGACCGATTCGAATCATCGTGTTATGTCCTTTCATTTATTCGAGGCAAAGGGTCTGTTCCCTCTGCAAATAAAACTCTGCCAGAGCCAGATCCTCTGGTTGGGTGATTTTAATATTATCGCCGCTCCCAGGTACCAGCAGTGATGCTCCGCCACTCCACTCAATCGCGGACGCTTCATCCGTAATGACGGCCTGAGATTGCAACGCCTTGCTCAGCGCTTGGGTCAAGGTGTGAGTCGGGTACATCTGCGGTGTCAGGGCATGCCATAGCCCTTCTCTATCAACGGTGTGATCCACCGTATTGCTGACGGCGTTGTGATGAGCTGCTCGTTTCATGGTATCTCGTACCGGCATTGCAAGAATGCCTCCGATTTGCTCAGCTAAGCAGCGCTCAATCAGATGAGAAATATCCGCTAATTTCACACAAGGTCTGGCTGCATCATGCACTAACACCCACGGTGACATCTGATGCTGAGAAACATACTCGAGCCCACGCAGCACAGAATCAGCGCGCTCACGACCACCACTGACACGAATCACCTTGGGGTGAGTCGCAATGGGCAGCTGTTCAAAGTAAGGGTCGCCATCGCTAATCGCGACGACAACATGTTCAATATCTGGGTGAGAAAGTAGACGCGAGAGGGTGTGCTCAAGAACGGTTTTACCCAAGATCTCTAGATATTGCTTGGGACGATCCGCCTGCATGCGTTTGCCCACGCCCGCCGCGGGGACAATCGCAGTAATTTTGCCAGCAAAATGGCTGTCTGACATTTAGTTGTCCTCTCCAATGATGCGATAGAAGGTTTCCCCTTCTTTCACCATGCCCAGCTCATGCCGAGCACGCTCTTCGATGGCATCAAGTCCTTGGCGTAAATCGTCAATTTCGGCGAACATTTCATTGTTGCGAGATTGGAGGCTCGCATTGACTTGATGTTGAACGTCGATTTCTGCACTGACCGCTTGGTAGTCGGCCACGCCATTCTTACCCAGCCACAACTCATATTGTAGCCAGCCTAAAATCAGCAATAGAGTCAGAGCAAAAACACGCATACTGTCAATCAAAGATGAGAGATAAAGAAAGACCACATATATATCACAATGTTGCCCCTCAAGCGAGGTACGGATTGTCTATGTGGTCTGAGAAGAGTGGGATTAGCGAGTCAGCAGAAAAGCAAACAAACCGACACCCAAAAGCAAACGGTAAATCACAAATGGCGTCATACCCATTTTTGAAATCAGCTTCAAGAAGAAGTGAATACAGAGGTAAGCGCTGACAAATGACGTGACAATGCCCGTTAATAGGAAACCAGTGTGGATAGGCTCACCGCTGATCACCAACTTAAGACCTAAGTAACCGCCAGCAAGAAGAATGATAGGGATAGACATCAAAAACGAAAAACGCGCCGCGGCTTCGCGAGTAAAGCCTAGATAGAGCGCTGCCGTCATCGTTGCGCCAGAACGTGAGGTACCCGGAATCATCGCCATCGCTTGCGCAAGACCAATAAAGAGCGCCTTTTTCCAACCCGCTTGGTATTCATCATCGGTCAGCGTGGCGGTTTTATCCACCCACCAGAGCAACAAACCAAACACTATGGTGGTGGTGGCAATCACCCAGGCACTGCGCAAGTAGATCTCAATGATGTCTTTCATCAGTAGCCCGAAGATACAGGCCGGAATCGTGGCTAATAGAATCATCCACGCCAATTTGGCTTCTTTGCTGCGCTCTGCTCTAAAAATGGACGCAAAAAAGGACGAGAGCAGTGTCACCACTTCTTGGCGGAAATAGATAATGACCGCCGCTAACGTACCCACGTGTACCGCGACATCAAACGCTAAGCCTTGGTCATCCCAACCTAAAATGGCGGAAGGCAAAATTAAGTGCGCAGAGCTGGAGATGGGCAAAAACTCGGTCAGACCTTGGATCAAGGCCAAAATGAAGGCTTCAAAATAACTCATGGATATCTCATTGGGTGGTGTCATCGAACCACATCGGAACGGCGGTCAATGGCGTGGTTAAATTCAGTTGTTGCTGGAGTTCTTGCACTTGTCGGCCATCACCGGGAATGACCCTATCGGGGCAAAGCTCCGCCAATGGTTTGAGAACAAACGCGTAGTGATAAATGTCTTTGCGCGGAATCTGGGGCGATTGCGCAGAAACTTCATCACCAAACAGCAGAATGTCCAGATCGATAGTGCGAGGCTGAAATTTTTCTGCGTGTTCACAGCGGCCCCATTTAAGCTCAATATCGCGCAGAGAGCGTGAAAATTTTGTCAGATTTTCAGTCGTTTGCAACTCAACGACCAAATTATAGAAACGGTCTCCGTCAAATCCGACCGACGGGCACTCGTAAATGGTCGACAGCCTTAATCCTTGGCCTAAATGGCGTAACTCATCAATCGCCGCCTTGATGTGCTTTTTTCTCTCCACATTGGAACCGACGCCAATGTATGCGGTGATCATGCCTTGCCTCGCTCAATCACCACACCCACAGCTTTGGCCTGTGCCACCGCGCCCGGCTTGGCTAGTCGAATGCGAATCCAGGGTACATTAAAGGTGGTCATGACTAACTCCGCGACCTCTTCCGCCACACGCTCAACTAACAAAAAACGGCCTTGCTCAATGTGGTTCAACACCGCTTCACTCACCTTGGCGTAATCTAAGGCGTCCACCACATCATCGCTTTTACCTGCGGGGCGGTTGTCGTGCGCCATTTCAATGTCCAACACCAATTTTTGTTTGATTTGTTGTTCCCAGTCGTACACGCCAATGGTGGTGATGACTTCTAACTGCTCAATAAATACTTTATCCATGGTCACTGCTGTCCTGTTTGATCCGAGGAGAGGTCGGATACCCATTTCTCATAAAAAGTCGTACTATTTTACTGCTCTGGCGCTCAGTGTCAGTAGTTTAAGTCGCGAAGCCGCGATATGATACCAGTTAAACGCAACAGAATATCAATGACTGGTTTACCTCACCCTTGCTGACTATGAGTGAATTCGAATGACACCACTTGCCCTCATCTTGATCATTTGCGCCTATTTATTAGGCTCAATCTCAAGTGCGGTGCTGATTTGTCGTCTCCTCAAACTCCCCGACCCCAGAAAGCAAGGCTCACACAACCCCGGCGCCACTAATGTGTTGCGTATTGGGGGCAAGAAAGCCGCTATCGCAGTGTTACTGTGCGACATGCTCAAGGGTACCATTCCAGTGTGGGGGGGATACTTTTTGCACATTGATCCAATCATTCTTGGTGTTGTTGCAATTGCTGCCTGCCTGGGTCACATGTACCCCATCTTCTTTCACTTTAAAGGTGGTAAAGGCGTGGCCACGGCATTAGGTGCGATAGCCCCTATCGGTTTGGATTTAACAGGCATGATCATCGCCACTTGGCTCAGCGTTGCGCTTATCTTTCGCTACTCTTCGTTAGCGGCGATTGTCACCGTGCTGCTAGCCCCGTTTTATACATGGATGGTCAAGCCGCAGTACACCTTGCCAGTCGCCATGCTGTGTTGTCTGATTGTCTTGCGTCATCATCAAAACATTAAACGCCTGTTTGCTGGCACCGAGCCCAAAGTGGGCGAAAAGAAGCAGGCATAAAAAAGGCTTCAACCAAGAAGCCTTTAAACACGATGTATTCCGTTGAACCGAACGAAGAATCCAGCGATCATTCTGCGCCGCGCAGTGGTTGCAGAGTATCGATGGGCCATCTCGGCGTCGCTTGAACCGCCAAATCCGCTACCTCACCGTTTTTAAGACGCTGCATACCCGCAAACGCGATCATCGCACCGTTATCGGTACAAAATTCCGTACGAGGATAATAGACTTCCCCGCCAATTTTTTTCGCCAGCGCCGCCAAATCGGCCCGCAATCGCTTATTGGCACTTACGCCACCGGCAATAACGATGCGCTTAAAGCCGGTTTGTTCCAACGCTCGCTTACATTTGATGGTTAACGTCGCGCACACGGCCTCTTCAAACGCTAGGGCAATATCCGCTCGGGTTTGTTCATCATCGCCATTGGCGGCAATCGTGTTGGCTGTGAACGTTTTCAAGCCAGAGAAGCTCATATCAAGGCCCGGACGATCCGTCATTGGACGCGGAAACTTAAATCGCCCTGGCGTGCCTTTCTCGGCCAGTTTCGACAACAGCGGACCACCTGGGTAGTCTAGCCCCATCAGCTTTGCGGTTTTATCGAAGGCTTCCCCCGCGGCGTCATCAATCGACTCACCCAAGATTTTGTACTCGCCAATCCCTTTTACTTCGACCATCATCGAGTGGCCACCTGAGACCAACACCGCAACAAACGGAAACGGCGGCGGGTTCTCCTCTAGCATCGGCGCGAGCAAATGCCCTTCCATATGATGTACGGGCACGGCTGGCACACCCCAAGCGTACGCGAGACTGCGACCAATGGTCGCCCCAACCAGCAGCGCCCCCACAAGACCTGGGCCAGCGGTGTAAGCAATACCATCAATCTCTTTTGGCGTGACGCCCGCTTCTTTCATCGCCGCTTTAATTAACGGAATCGTCTTTTTAACGTGATCGCGAGAGGCCAACTCAGGCACAACACCGCCGTAGTCAGCATGAAGCTTAACTTGGCTGTAGAGTTGATGGGAAAGCAGCCCTTTCTCATCATCGTAAATGGCTATGCCTGTCTCATCACACGAGGTTTCAATACCAATAATGCGCATGGTTTACCCTGGATGCCTCTGTCTCAATTTCAAAATTGGCGCAATCTTACCTTGCCTTCGCGCTGCAAACAAATTTTGTACAGTGTATAAACAATAAAAGGCTTTACAAAGCTAATGTGATCGGATTAAAATTCCGCACCATTTTTGATCAAGCTGATTGTAGGCCTTGCAACTGAGCAGGTACTGTGAAGTCAGCATTAACGAATTAACCCCTGAGGTGAAAGGCATATGCCAGTAGTTAAAGTACGTGAAAACGAACCGTTCGACGTTGCACTACGTCGTTTCAAACGCTCTTGCGAAAAAGCAGGTATCCTTTCTGAAGTGCGTCGTCGTGAGCACTACGAAAAACCAACTACAGTTCGCAAACGCGCTAAAGCAGCAGCTCAAAAGCGTCACGCTAAGAAGCTAGCTCGCGAAAACGCTCGTCGCGTTCGCCTGTACTAATAGCTAAGTCCTAAAGGATTCTAGTTATGGCTCTGATTGACCAACTCAAAGAAGAGCAAAAATTAGCGATGAAAGCCAAGGACAAATTGCGCCTTGGCACTATCCGTTTAGCTTTGTCAGCAATTAAGCAACGTGAAGTCGACGAACAGATCACTCTTAACGACGACAACATTCTTGCTGTGTTGACGAAAATGGTTAAACAGCGTCGCGATTCTGTCGCTCAATATGAATCAGCGGGTCGCCAAGACCTTGCGGATGCAGAAAAAGCCGAAATTACGGTGCTTGAGGATTTTATGCCTCAACCACTGACCGACGACGAAGTTGCCGCATTGATTGACAATGCAGTTACTGAATCAGGCGCAGCGGGCATGCAAGACATGGGTAAAGTAATGGGCGTTCTAAAACCACAGATTCAAGGGCGTGCAGACATGGGTAAAGTGAGCGGTTTAGTTCGCGCTAAACTGGCTTAACACACCCAAGCCTATTACAACAAGCCGTGCTATCCTTCGGAATGCGCGGCTTGTTTGTATCTATCCCCCAATTGTTTAGTTAGTGCATTTTTCTAAGGTTTTATGGCAGGACACATTCCTCGTAGTTTTATTGATGATCTGCTTGCTCGACTGGATATCGTCGACATCATAGACGCACGAGTAAAACTTAAGAAAAAAGGCAAAAACTACAGCGCGTGCTGCCCTTTCCATAACGAAAAAACCCCATCATTCAGCGTGTCGCAAGAGAAGCAGTTTTACCACTGTTTTGGCTGTGGTGTGCATGGCAACGCCATCGACTTTATGATGGAGTATGAGCGCCTCGAATTTGTCGAAGCCATTGAAGAGCTTGCCTCATTCCTAGGTTTAGATGTCCCTAGAGAGCAGCGCCAAGATGGTCGTTTCAACCGAAGCAATCAACCGCAAGCCAGCAGCGAACAAAAGCGCAACCTCTACGATTTGATGGGCACCATCGCGCAGTTTTATCGTGACCAGCTTAAGCTCTCTAGCAGCAAGCCTGCGATTGAATACCTTAAGCAGCGCGGCCTCTCTGGCGAAATCGTGCAGAAATTTGGCATTGGCTATGTCGCCGACGAATGGGATTTAGTGCGCAAGAACTTTGGTCAGCATAAAGCGACCCAAGACATGCTGGTCAGTGGCGGCATGTTGATTGAGAACGACAAAGGCAACCGCTACGACCGTTTTCGCGGGCGTATTATGTTCCCGATTCGTGACCGACGCGGGCGGGTGATTGGCTTTGGTGGCCGAATTATTGACGAAGGCACGCCCAAGTACCTCAACTCGCCAGAGACGCCAATTTTCCACAAAGGCAAAGAGCTCTATGGCTTGTATGAAGTCATGCAGGCATATCGAGAGCCGAAACAAATCCTCGTGGTTGAAGGCTATATGGACGTGGTTGCCCTCGCGCAATATGGTATTGATTATTCCGTAGCGTCCCTTGGCACCTCAACGACCGGTGATCATATCCAGCTTTTGTTTCGACAAACCCATACCGTGGTCTGTTGTTATGACGGTGACCGAGCAGGTAAAGAAGCCGCATGGCGCGCTCTAGAGAATGCCCTTCAGTACCTAAAAACAGGCAACACACTGAAGTTTCTCTTCCTGCCGGACGGAGAAGATCCAGACAGTTACGTACGTAAATACGGTAAAGAGGCGTTTGAGCAACAAATGGAGCAGGCCACGCCGCTCTCCAGTTACTTATTTGATAATCTGATTGAGATTCACAACCTCAATTTAGGTTCAAACGAGGGCAAGTCAGCACTGCGCGCGCACGCCAGTAGCCTGATCGATAAGATTCCAGACCCGTATTTTCAAGAACTGCTAGAAAAATTGCTCGACGAGCGAACCGGATTCGATAATCAGCTTAGACAACCGCGCAAAAAGCAAAGCGAAACTCGACCTCAGCCACACAAAGAGATCAAACGTACACCCATGCGTGAGGTCATCGCTTTGCTTATCCAAAATCCGAGCTATGCTCAAATGGTACCGGATTTATCGAGCGTCCGAGAGTTACCCGTACCCGGTTTAAGTTTATTTGCCCAGGTGCTTGAATATTGTCATCAGCACCCCAATATCAACACAGGCCAGTTGCTAGAGACCTGGCGAAATACGAGCCATGAAGCGCTACTGTCTCGTTTAGCGAGCTGGGAAATCCCGCTCGATGCAGATAACGAGCAAGATATATTTTTAGACTCATTGGACAGAATACTGGCCCAGTGCGTCGAAAAACAAATTGAAAACCTGCAGGCCAAAGAAAGAAGTGTCGGTTTATCAGCCGAAGAAAGAAGGGAGCTGCTAGCGTTGATGCTAGATTTGAAAGCGTAACCCTGTTTAATTAGTCAGCAATCAATTAATTTGTTATTATGTGTGGTTTGCAACTCGCATACTAATTCCTTCACCAGATACTAAGTTGGATACCGTCTATGGATCAAAATCCGCAGTCACAGCTGAAACAACTTGTCATTAAAGGCAAGGAACAAGGCTATCTGACCTACGCAGAAGTAAACGACCACCTGCCAGCAGAAATCGTTGATTCCGAGCAGGTTGAAGATATCATTCAGATGATCAATGACATGGGCATTCGAGTCGTCGAAACGGCGCCCGATGCCGATGATCTTGCACTGAATGATGATGACACCATTACCGATGAAGACGCAGCAGAAGCTGCGGCAGCGGCGCTTTCTAGCGTAGAGAACGAAATTGGCCGCACAACTGACCCAGTTCGCATGTACATGCGTGAAATGGGTACGGTTGAACTTCTGACTCGAGAGGGCGAAATCGACATCGCTAAGCGTATTGAAGACGGTATTAACCAAGTTCAAAACGCTGTTGCCGAATACCCAGGCACTATCCCATACATTCTTGAGCAGTTCGACAAAGTACAAGCGGAAGAGCTTCGTCTTACCGATCTCATTACTGGCTTTGTTGATCCAGATGCAGAAGAGACCACAGCACCGACGGCGACGCACATCGGCTCTGAGCTCGCACAGTCTGACTTGAAAGATGAAGACGAAGAAGATGCGGATGACGATGAGGACGATTCAGATGACGATGACTCTGAAGAAGATACTGGTATCGACCCTGAGCTTGCACTAGAGAAGTTCACGTCGCTGCGTAATACCTTCCAGAACTTCCAGCTCGCCTGTAACGAGTACGGCAAAGAGAGTCCGAAAGCGCAAATCGCTCATGAACTCGTCCTCGACGTATTCAAAGAGTTCCGTCTGACGCCGAAGCAGTTTGACTACTTGGTCGATGAACTTCGCACCTCGATGGAGCGCGTTCGTACTCAAGAACGTCTAATCATGAAAGCGGCCGTTGAATACGGCAAAATGCCGAAGAAATCGTTCATTACGCTCTTTACCGGCAATGAATCTAGCGACGCTTGGCTTGATGAGATCCTTGCTTCTGACAAGCCGTACGCAGAGAAAGTTCGTCGCAGCGAAGACGACATCCGCCGCTCGATCATGAAGCTAAAAGCGATCGAAGAAGAGACCTCTTTGACGGTGCAAAACATCAAAGAGATCAGCCGCCGTATGTCGATCGGTGAAGCGAAAGCTCGCCGTGCGAAGAAAGAGATGGTGGAAGCGAACTTACGTCTGGTTATCTCGATTGCGAAGAAATACACCAACCGTGGTCTACAGTTCTTGGATCTTATCCAAGAAGGTAACATCGGCTTAATGAAAGCGGTCGACAAATTTGAATACCGTCGTGGTTACAAATTCTCGACCTACGCAACATGGTGGATTCGTCAGGCAATCACTCGCTCGATTGCAGACCAAGCACGTACGATCCGTATTCCGGTACACATGATCGAAACGATCAACAAACTCAACCGTATCTCTCGTCAAATGTTGCAAGAGATGGGTCGTGAGCCCCTACCGGAAGAGTTGGCTGAGCGCATGCAGATGCCAGAAGATAAGATCCGTAAAGTGCTGAAGATCGCCAAAGAGCCAATCTCAATGGAAACACCGATCGGTGATGATGAAGATTCACATCTAGGTGATTTTATCGAGGACACCACGCTTGAGTTGCCTCTCGATTCTGCCACCGCCACCAGCTTGAAAGTGGCCACCAAAGACGTACTGGCCGGCCTCACACCTCGTGAAGCAAAAGTACTGCGCATGCGCTTTGGTATCGACATGAACACAGACCACACTCTGGAAGAAGTCGGTAAGCAGTTCGATGTAACGCGTGAGCGTATTCGTCAGATCGAAGCAAAAGCGCTACGTAAATTGCGCCACCCTAGCCGCTCAGAAACTCTGCGCAGCTTCTTGGATGAGTAATTCACGCTAAGACGCATGATTGATGAAAAGGTGAGCAAGCGCTCACCTTTTTTATTATGGGTAGACTTAAGTGAATAAAAACTAAGCGCATTTAGCCATGCTTGCGGCTAGACAGCTTCGGGGGCTTCCCCTATAATCGATGCCCTACGGCCCCTTAGCTCAGTGGTTAGAGCAGTCGACTCATAATCGATTGGTCCCCAGTTCAAGTCTGGGAGGGGCCACCAATTCTAGAAGGCGAGTAACCAAAGGTTAACTCGCCTTTTTTGATCCTATACCTAATTGTACTAATCACACTACAGCTGTCTCGTATCGTTCGATTTAAACATTAGTAAACGCTAATTTTTTAAACTCTTAAAAACGAGACATTTTTTGAATCTGTGCCACATATAAACTAAGTTAGTATAAGTACGCGTCAGCTTTTTCGGCTAGTTTGATAATAAGCACTCATTAGAAAGTAGCAAACCTATTTATATTTCATCGACCTAACGCACCCTGTTGGTGCCAATGAGGCCATTTATGCTATTTTTTCGCAGCCGTAAAGACTCTGCTTACACTGATCTTGAACTCAATGCAATGCGTTCCTCTGCGCAAGTGTTCAGCGCCATCAAATCCAGCGTTGCCTACATTGAGTTTCAGCCTGACGGTCATGTCATCACCGCAAATCACTTATTTCTCGACACACTCGGCTACCAATTGAGTGACGTTCAGGGTAAACATCATCGCCTTTTTTGTGATTCGATCCTGACCTCTTCTTCCGATTATCAACAATTTTGGCGCGATCTAGCCAATGGACAGCCTCAGACAGGCACCTTCAGACGCCTTCGTAAGGGGGGCGAAGAGATTTGGATTGAGGCGACCTACGTTCCCGTGAAAGATGACAATAATAAAGTGGTCAAAGTGATCAAAGTCGCTAGTGATGTCACGGAGAAAAAGCACCGCCTAGACAATCAAGAAGCCATTTTTGAATCGCTTAAAAAATCCATGGCCTATATTGAATTTACCCCAAAAGGGGAAATCATCAATGCCAACGATAACTTCTGCGCCTGTGTTGGCTATAAGCTTTCTGAGATTCGAGGTCAGCATCACCACATTTTTTGTAGCGAAGATTTCATCCACAACAATCCAAACTTTTGGCCCTCATTAGCCAAAGGCGAGTTCAAAGGCGGGCTCTTTGAAAGACGTAACAAACACGGTGAGATACTGTGGTTAGAAGCGACCTACAACCCTGTTTTTGATCGTCATGGCAAGGTGGTGCGTGTGGTGAAATTTGCCAGTGATATCACTGACCGAATTCTTCATCAGCAGGCTATACGAGATGCCTCTAAGGTGGCTCAGCAGACCTCGCTTCACACTTTAGACATTGCCAATGATGGCGCTCGAACGCTAGGTACCGCGACCGATGTCGCCAATCAAATTGACGTATCAGTCAGTACCGCGTCCACTCTAATGGGGAAACTGACGGAGCAATCGCAACAAATTACCCACATTGTCACGACCATCTCCAACATTGCCGATCAAACCAACTTACTCGCACTGAATGCCGCCATAGAGGCCGCACGCGCAGGGGAGTTTGGCCGCGGGTTTGCGGTTGTTGCTGACGAGGTGCGAAACCTCGCAGCGAATACAACGAAAGCGACCGATGAGATAGGGAATATTGTTAAGCGCAACAGTGAGTTGACTTCAGAATCTGAGGAAACCATGGCGCAGATTCAAGCGAGAGTCGTCGAATGCAACCAGCAGTTGCAGGAGACACAAGCCCTGATTGACGAGATTCGACAAGGAGCGCAGAACGTTGCAGATACGGTGACGCAACTGGTCAAAGATTGATAAGGATATGTGCCCGACCAGCGTCGGGCACGTAATTTCATTAAAAGCCTTTGCTTTTCTTAATCAAGTCGTAAGCGTTTTGAATTTCCTGCGCTTTTTCTTTCGCGACATTCATCATTTCAGGGGGGAGGCCCTTCGCCATCAACTTATCTGGATGATGCTCATTCATCAGTTTACGATAGGCACGCTTGATCGCTTTGGCATCAGCGCTGCTATCAATACCCAGTAATTTGTAGGCATCGCTCAGTTGATCTGCGGTACTCGCTTGCTGCCACTGCCCGCCAGATTGATGAGAGTGCCCACCATTGCTGCCACCAAAACCCCCGCGTTGAAAACGAAACGCCGCTTCTTGCATGCGAAGGCGTTGCTCAAGTTGTTCTGATGAAAACCCCAAACCTTGTGCAATCTTGTGCAGGACATTGCGCTCTGCCGGGTGAATCTCGCCATCCGCAAACGCTGCAGATAGTTGTAACTCGAGAAAAAACTGCAGCAAATCAAAACGACCTCCGGTTGAGATGCGGACACGCTCTAAGACTCGCTCCAATGGGAAATCTGCGCTTTTTCCTTCTCTGAAGGCTTCTTGTGCCGCTAATTTCTGCTCACCATGCAGGTTCATGCGATCCATCATCGTTGAAGCCAGCTGAATCTCCTCGCGAGTGACCTGCCCTTTTGATTTCGCAACGTGCCCCATCACAGAGAACGCCGCTTTAAAAAACTCTTCTTGGCGCTGCGCTTGGCTTGGCCCTTCGCCAAAGCCGCTATTGAAACCCGCCTGTCTTAAACGGCGTGCTTTATCAAACTGATGGCCTAGAAAAAGACCGAACAACGCCCCAAATGGTCCTCCAAACAGAAAACCAAAAAAAGTGCCAAGGATTTTGCCGAAAATGTGCATTATATGCTCTCAACCTCTGAATTTTTTCTTCTCAACGCGGTCTGATAGTGCCGTACGCCACAATTTACTTTATTATAAAGACCGTTTTATCTTAGATTCGGTTACCTATTCACCGGATATATCAAGTTCAACAGGATAGTAAAACTCGATGTCATTTTTCCCCCGCACCTTACTGGCCGCATCGATCGGCGCTGCGCTCTATGTCCCTCAGGCCTTATCTGAAGCAATCGTAGACGATAGTGTGCAGGAACTGCCCTCTATTGATCAATGCTTAATCAACGAACCTGAGTCTGATAACCCGAATCAAGATCCCATCAATGTCGAAGCAGACAGCTTAGAGGCGATCAACGGCGATAAAGCCACCTACAGCGGGAACGTTGTGGTCGTTCAAGGCAAGAAGCAGATGCGTGCCGACAACGTCACCCTCCACCAGCAAGAAAACATCGTGGTTGCGGAAGGGAACGTGATGTTCAGCGACGGTGAGCTGAAAAGTATATCAGAGAAAGCCACCAACAACCTCAACACAGAAGAAGTGACATTGGAGAACACCCAGTATCAATTCTTGTGTGAGCCAGGGCGCGGTGAAGCGGTCTACGTGGCCAAGACGGGTAAGGCAATGTACGAAATCGAAGACGGTACGATTACCTCTTGCCCGGAAGGTGATAAATCATGGCGACTGCGTGCCTCTAGTATTGATGTTGACCAAAACGAAGAAGAAGCGACCTTCTACAATCCGCGTTTCGAAATCGTCAATGTGCCGGTATTCTACTTGCCTTATTTGACCGTACCTATCGGAGATACACGTAAGACAGGCTTTTTGTATCCAACGGTCTCATACGGCTCAAGCGATGGTTTTGAAATGGAGGTGCCGTTTTACTGGAACTTAGCACCAAACTATGACCTCGAAACCACACTCAAATACATGCAAAACCGTGGGACGCAACTCAATAGTGAATTCCGTTACTTGTCCAACTTTGGCCTCAGCACCATCAAATCTGAGTACCTTCCCGATGACAGTAAATATGATGAATATGATGATCGATGGGCAGCGCAGCTGACGCACTCTGGTCTGTACAAAGATAACTGGAAGTTCGATATCGACTATTCCAAAGTCAGTGATATCTACTACTTCTCTGATATAGATTCCGGTATTGGTAGCCGCGAAGACGGGCAACTCACTCAAGAGGCTCAAGTCTCGTACCGAAATCAATCATGGGATATGTCTCTTCTCACCCGTGACTTTCAAGTTTTAACGACCAGTGATAACCTCCCTTATCGTGTCGTTCCTCAGGTAGGCTTCAACTACTATGCACCGGAACTGATGCGCTACTTGGATTTTGACCTCGTGAGTCATATTTCCCGTTTCGAAACCGACGCGGAAGGCAAACCGAGCGCCACGCGTATGCATGTGGAACCCGGTCTCAAAATCCCCCTAGGCACAACTTGGGGAACATGGACAACAGAGGCGAGACTGTTAGGTACGTATTATCAACAGGATCTCGATGGTGTTACCTCAACGAGCTATGAAGAGAGCGTCACTCGCGTTATTCCAGAATTAAGAACCCACGCCGGGTTGATTTTGGAGCGTGATACCGTGGTATTTGACAACTACACGCAAACTCTTGAGCCTCAAGTCCAGTATCTCTACGTCCCGAAAGAGGACCAAAGCAATATTGCAAAATACGACACGACTTTACTTCAAACGGATTATTACGGTCTTTTCCGCAGCCGAAAGTTTAGTGGCGTAGACCAAATTGCTCACGCCAACCAGTTCAGTTACGGAGCGTCAACTCGATTCTATGACGATCGTTATAAAGAGCGTTTGAATATATCCTTCGGGCAAATCTTTTATTTAGACAAAGATATTAAGGGCCAAACGCTCTCAGAGGTTGATGAGGAAAAGCTCTCTAACTACTCTGCTTGGGCCGTCGAAATGGATTTTAATTATGACGACTACTTGTTTTACCACGGCGGCATTCAATACGATATTGACTCCAATGAAGTCCAGTTAGCCAACAGCACGCTTGAATATCGATTTAACCAAGGTTACGTTCAGGCTAACTATCGTTATGTCACTCGAAACTACATTGAGCAAACGCTCGGTGATAGTCTGGAAGATGACCTAGATACCATTACTGAAGATGGTATTTCTCAGGCCGGCATCCTCGCGAGCTACCAGATCTCAAGGCGTTGGAGCACAGGCGCTCAGTACTTCCACGATCTCACGACGAATGAGGCGTTGGAATGGTTAGCAAGATTAAAATATACGTCTGATTGCTGGTACTTTGGTCTGACTTATAGCAACAGATTACGCTCTTGGAGTGGCGATGGGTTTGTTGACTATCCCCAGTCTTCTCCTGAGTATGAAAATAACCTGAGTATCAACTTTGGCATTATTGGCTTCGGGACGAAAATTGGATCGGATATGGATAGTTCTGATAACTCCCTCGGCTACGGTCGCCCATTCTTCTTAAACAACTAAATCTCTCTCCTGCTGCGCAGCGGCAGGAGCCTAATAATGGATAGGATGTTAATGAAACCATTGAAACACACCCTACTCGCGCTCGTTGCCGCGAGCCAAGTTGCCATCGCTCACGCGCAGCCGGTTGAGCTGGATGGCGTTTCTGTCATCGTCAATGATGGGGTGATTTTACACAGTGACATCAACGCATCACTGAAAACATTGAAAGCCAACGCGCGTAAAAACAACCAAGCGTTACCCGATGAAGCGACGCTGCGTGAACAAGTCACGGAAAAACTTATCGTTGATACCATTCAGCAGCAAGAAGCCGAACGATTGGGTGTGCGTATTGATGACAACCGTCTTAACCAAGCCATCGCTGAGATTGCTGAAAACAATAACCAGACCATCGAAGAACTGAGTAACGCTATTGTCAGTGAAGGTCTCAGTTATCCTGAGTTTCGTGAACAAATCCGCAAAGAAATCGCGGCGAGCGAAGCACGAAATGCACTGGTCCGTCGCCGCATCAACATTCTGCCGGCTGAGGTTGATAACCTAGCGGATATTCTCGCGCAAGAGACCAACGCCACCGTGCAGTACAAAATCAGCCATATTCAGTTGCGTGTCGACGACGGTGAAGACAAAGCCGCGGTAGAAAAAGAGGCGACAACGCTCGTTGAACGCCTCAATCAAGGTGAAGACTTTAGCACCATGGCCTACACCTATTCAAAAGGCCCGAAAGCCCTTGAAGGTGGTGATTGGGGCTGGATGCGCAAAGAAGAGATGCCGACCATCTTCGCCGACCAAATTAGCTTGCAAAACAAGGGCACCATCATTGGTCCATTTCGCAGTGGTGTCGGTTTCCATATCCTCAAAATCGACGATGTAAAAGGGCTAGAAACCGTGGCGGTGACCGAGGTAAACGCGCGTCACATCCTGATTAAGCCAACGGTGATCCTCAGTGATGAAGGGGTGCAAAAAGAGCTAAACGACATCATTGAACGCATCAACAATGGCGAAGCGACCTTTGGTGAGATGGCGCAGCAATACAGCCAAGATCCAGGCTCTGCCGCACGCGATGGTGAACTCGGCTATCAAACCTCAGATCTCTACGTCCCTGAGTTCAAACACCAAGTGGACACCTTACCGGCTGGAGAGATCAGTGCGCCGTTTAAAACCGTCCATGGTTGGCACATTGTCGAAGTCCTGGATCGCCGCGAGGTGGACCGCACGGACTCTGCGCTGAAAAACCGCGCGTATCGCATCCTGTTCAACCGCAAATTTAATGAAGAAGCCAGCACATGGATTCAAGAGATCCGCGCCAGCGCCTTTGTCGAAATGGTTGAGGATGAGCAAGATGACAATTAGACGTATCGTAGTCACCGCCGGTGAACCTGCCGGTATTGGCCCAGACTTAGTTCTTGCGCTCTCCAAAGAGAGTTGGACTCATCAGATAGTGGTGTGCGCCGATAAGTCCTTACTTGCCGAGCGCGCAGCTCAACTCGGTATTGAGGTTGAGCTGCTGGATTATGAGAAAGGCAGCGATCCGAGCCCACAACGTCAAGGTACGCTGATTGTCGATCACATTGCGATGGATGCCCCCTGCATTGCGGGCGAACTCAATGAAACGAACGGTCACTACGTACTAAAAACGCTCGAAAGAGCCGCTTTGGGCTGTATGAATCGTGAATTTGATGCTATTGTCACCGGCCCTGTGCACAAAGGGGTCATCAACCGTGCCGGTGTGGCATTCAGTGGTCATACTGAGTTTTTCGCTGAAAAGTCGAATACGCCACTGGTGGTCATGATGTTGGCGACACAAGGCTTACGCGTCGCGCTTGTTACCACACACATACCTTTAGCGTATGTGTCCAAAGCGGTCACCACAGAACGCTTGGAAGCCATCATCCATATTCTTCACCAAGATTTGGTCGAGAAATTTGCGATCCCATCACCGAAAATTTACGTGTGTGGCTTAAACCCACATGCGGGTGAGGACGGTTGCTTAGGCCGAGAAGAGATAGAGACGATAACGCCAACATTAGAGCGCTTACGCGAGCGCGATGGCATCGACCTCATCGGGCCGTTACCCGCTGACACCATCTTCAACGAAAAATACCTTGAAGAGGCGGACGCCGTATTAGGGATGTACCACGATCAGGTACTTCCTGTACTAAAATATAAAGGATTTGGGCGCTCAGTAAACATTACTTTGGGCTTGCCCTTTATTAGGACCTCCGTTGATCACGGCACCGCATTAGATCTTGCAGGAACAGGCGATGCGGACACAGGAAGCTTTAGAACTGCACTGGCTCATGCCATTGAGCTAGTGGAAAAGAAACCCAGTTAACTTGAGATCATTATGAGAAACGATGTCCACTTAGGACACAAAGCACGTAAACGCTTTGGTCAGAACTTTTTAAACGACCCATACATCATTGACGGTATCGTCTCGGCCATCAACCCACTACCTGGGCAGAACTTGGTTGAGATCGGCCCTGGCCTTGGCGCCATCACTGAGCCAGTCGGTCGTGAAGTGGATAAATTCACCGTGATCGAGCTCGACCGCGATCTAGCAGAGCGCCTACGCAATCACCCTGAATTGGCGGATAAGCTGACCATTCATGAAGGCGATGCGATGCGTTTCGACTTCTCGCAACTCGTTAAGCCGAACAACAAGCTGCGCATCTTCGGCAACCTGCCATACAATATCTCAACGCCGTTGATGTTCCACCTTTTTGAGTACCATAAAGACGTACAAGACATGCACTTTATGTTGCAAAAAGAAGTGGTGAACCGCCTCGCTGCAGGCCCTGGTACTAAGGCATACGGCCGCTTGACGGTGATGGCACAATACTACTGCAAAGTGGTGCCGGTCCTTGAAGTGCCGCCGACGGCGTTTGTTCCGCCACCGAAAGTCGACTCAGCTGTGGTTCGTTTGGTGCCTTACGAGACGCTGCCTTACCCAGCGACCAGCTTGAATTGGCTTGATCGCGTTTGCCGTGAGGGCTTCAACCAGCGCCGTAAAACCGTGCGCAACTGCTACAAGTCACTTATTGATGCAGAATCGCTTGAAGCACTAGGTATTAACCCAGGCATGCGACCAGAGAACCTCACCTTGCAGCAATTTGTCTCCCTCGCCAACTGGCTGGATGCAAAACATCAATAAAATCATCTAGTATAAGGGGGACAGTGCCACGCATTGTCGCCCTTTTTCTTTTTTGGAGGTGTGAAATGGATGTCGACCCTTGCATCAAAGTTCAGGTCAATACTCGCTATATCCCTGAGCAGTCTCAACCACACGCGAAGCGCTATATTTTCGCCTACATGGTCACCATAAAAAACCTCAGCAATCAGACCGTGCAATTGATCAGCCGACGCTGGCTGATTACCGATGCTAATGGCAAGCAGATGACGGTGGAAGGCGATGGCGTCGTCGGCCAGCAGCCATTTATCGCCGCCGGTGATGAATACACGTACAGCAGTGGTACTGCACTCGAAACACCGGTCGGTGTTATGCAAGGCCAATACATAATGCACGATGAGCAAGGTCGAGAGTTCCATGCCGAGATTGAACCTTTTCGCCTCGCACTGCCCAATATTCTTAACTAAATTAGGACAACAGTTTGGCTACCTATATTGTCGGTGACATTCAAGGCTGCTTTGACGAATTGCAGCAACTCCTCAGTAACATCAAATTCAAACCCAAAAAAGATACCCTCTGGTTCGCCGGCGATTTGGTCGCACGCGGGCCCAAATCACTGGAAACCCTGCGCTTTGTCCAAAGCCTCGGCGAGAGCGCCAAAGTGGTGCTCGGTAACCACGATTTACACCTTCTGGCTGTTGCGCTGGGTATCCATAAGAAAAAAGACAAAGACAAAACGGCGCCGATTTTTGATGCGCCCGATAAACAGGCACTGCTTGACTGGTTGAGACAACAGCCGTTATTGGCAGAACATGACGAGTTCGTGATGTGCCATGCGGGCATCTCACCTGACTGGGATCTCGCAGAGGCCAGAGCGTGCGCCGCCGAAGTGGAAGCGATTTTAAAAAGTGACGATTGGCCTTGGCTGATTGAAAACATGTATGCCAACCAACCAGACAAATGGCACAACGCACTAAGCGGATTAGAGCGCTATCGCTACACCATCAATGCTTTCACGCGGATGCGATTTTGTTTTGCCGATGGGCGGCTAGACATGGCCTGCAAACTGCCACCAAAGCAAGTGAGCGATGGTGAATTGATGCCTTGGTTTAAACTGCCCAGTCGCATCGTACTGGAAAAGCCCGTGCTGTTTGGTCATTGGGCGGCCTTAGAAGGCTACCAGAGCAAGGAAGTGATTGGCTTAGACACTGGCTGTGTGTGGGGCGGAAAACTGACCTTACTCCATTGGGAAAAGCAGCGTTACCACAGTGTCGAAGCGGGGAAGAAATAGTAGAGGTTTGGGGTGATGGGTGATGGGTGATGGGTGATGGGTGATGCAGCTTAGGGACAGGATGGGCGAGTGCAAGCGCTATTAGGTAACGCTATTAGGTAAAAAGAGCGCGAACGGGAATGGTCCGCGCCAGAGTACTGCCCTACTTTTCTAACACCACAAACTGCATATCGTAGCGATTTTTCTCATCCGCAGCGTAGGCTTCGCGGTAGGTTTCTTGATACGCATCGCCCCAGTCTGGGAACTGGGTATCGCCCTCTACCTTGGCATCAATAAAGGTCAGGTACAACTTATCTGCTTGCGCCAGACAGTGTTGATAGATGGAGCCGCCACCGATGATCATCACTTCCTCGACATCCCCAGCTGCGGCAAGCGCCTGCTCAATCGACGCCACCACCGTCACTCCTTCAATAGACAAACTGCTGTCTCGGCTAATGACAATATTGGTTCGTCCCGGTAAAGGACGACCAATCGATTGATACGTTTTGCGCCCCATCACCACAGGCTTGCCCATCGTACAGCGCTTGAACCACGCAAAGTCAGCGGGCAGATGCCACGGCATTTGGTTATCTTTTCCAATGACACGATCCTGGGCCATCGCCGCGATCATACTGATGATCATACTCTACTCCTAATCAAGACTGCGCAATATCAACGCTATACAATGGGTTTGCGGCGATAGAATAGCAACCCAGGCATCGCTAAGCCAACCGCTAATCCGGCAATAATAAACATCGCCTTGAGAAAGTTCTCGAGCAGCATGGCCACCAACTCAGGGCTGTAACCCACATGGTTGAGCTCGACCAATGCAATCATGGCTTTAAAAGCAAACACGCCCGGCACCATGGGGATCAACGCCGCGACAGTAAACACTTTCGGATGCGCCAAAAATCGGCGTGACCAAACAATCCCCACCATGCTGACGATCATGGCCGCAAAAAACGTCGCCCACTCAATCGGCACGCCAAATTGCATCATCAGATAGCGTGAGCCATGACCAATCGCACCACCCAGTGCGCAATACAGCAAGGCTTTTTGCGGCACATTGAACACCAGAGCAAAGCCCACCGCGGGTATGGCGGCGAACAACATATCATTGAGTAGACCTAACAACAGTTCCATTCCGACATCCATCATCACACCACCCATCCACGAACGCCAACCACACTCATCGCGGCGACAATGCCCAAACAGGTCGCCAACGTGAGTAAGCTTGCCATCACGAATCGAGCGATGCCCATGTTGGTGTAGCCTTTGAGCATATCAGCCACCGCATTGATCAACGGAAACCCCGGTACGAGCATC
Source organism: Vibrio sp. R10-SG-ISO4 (assembly GCF_059834135.1). NCBI lineage: Bacteria > Pseudomonadati > Pseudomonadota > Gammaproteobacteria > Vibrionales > Vibrionaceae > Vibrio > Vibrio sp. R10-SG-ISO4. The sequence continues at coordinate 88,834 of NZ_JCBDHJ010000003.1, read as the reverse complement.
AACACAGAAGACGCCATCACAATCGATGGCGCATTACCCAGCTCATAAATCACAGCTTGGGCCGAGATCACTGTAGTGACAAACGCCGTCACGGCAAAGTTCATCAGCGGGTTAAAGTGACGATGGCCTATCTCTTGGCGCACGATCATGCCACCGGATGAGGCGAGAAACGTCATCATAAACACCATCCAGTCGCCTCCCGCTAAGCGACTAAAGGCAGCGCAAGATAAGCCAATCATTCCGACCACCAACCAACGGTTATATCGCTCGGGGCTGATGGCGTTGAGCTTACGCTGCGCCATCTCATAGTCAATCACGCCGCGCTCAACCATAATGCAGATACGTTGGATTTGAGTGACGGCACGCATATTAATGCCGCGGTCGGGGCAACTGCGAGTGGTGGTGATGCAGTGCTGCTGATATAAGGTCGTCACGACGAGTGAACTTGATGATAGCGAGATTTCCACCTCATCCATCCCAGAGGCGCGCCCAAAGCGGCGCATCAAATCGCCCACCAACGTGCTTTCCGCGCCGTGGGCCAAGAGCATTTGCCCTGCTTGGGCAATCAAGCGAGAGACGGCTCGCTGCTTCGATGCCATATTACCGATGTCCTATTCCATTAGAGAGAAGTCACAGCCAAAGGCTGCTTATATTGATCAAGAAATATTGATCAAGAAAGAGCCCTATTGTGCAACTCACACACACTATACGTATTGATGTAGATAAAAAAACAGCCGCAATATGTGATTGCGGCTGCTTAAAAAGGTTTAATTAATCGCGGACGTAGACCACGTGACCATCGTCTTCTTCGTCGTCCCAATCATCCCAGTCGTCTTCATCTTCAGTGATGACGTCTTTACCTGACATGGCATCCTTGTGGTAATCATCCCACATGAAGTTGACCTTCTCTTCTTCAGAGATCTCTTCCTCTTCGCGTGGTAGAGATTCCATAAAGTCAGCCAGCTTGTAGCACAGTTCCTTAGTACCTTGTCGGTTGATGGCAGAGATTTTGAAGTACTCGTCTTCCCAACCCAGTGCATCAAGGATGGCTTGAATCACTTCATTGGCTTCTTCTTCTGGCATCAGATCCACTTTATTGAAGACTAACCAACGCGGCTTATCTGCAAGCTTCTCGCTGTACTGCTCGAGCTCATCAATGATCGTCAGCGCATTTTGCACTGGATCCGATTGATCAATCGGCATGATATCGATCATATGCAGCAACACGCGACAACGCTCAAGGTGCTTCAAGAATCGAATACCAAGACCAGCACCGTCAGCCGCGCCTTCGATGAGGCCCGGGATGTCGGCAACAACAAAGCTTTTCTCTGGGACAACACTGACCACACCCAAGCTTGGGATCAAGGTCGTGAATGGGTAGTCCGCCACTTTCGGCTTCGCCGCAGAAACGGCGCGAATAAAGGTCGATTTACCTGCGTTAGGAAGACCAAGCATACCCACATCGGCCAATAGCAATAGCTCCAAACGCAGCTCACGGATTTCACCTTTCGTACCCAACGTCTTTTGACGTGGCGCACGGTTCACCGAGGATTTAAAACGCGTGTTACCTAAACCGTGCCAACCGCCTTTTGCGACCATGACTTTTTTGCCATGCTCGGCCACTTCAGCCACGATCTCATTAGTGTGGATATCCACCGCACGTGTACCAACAGGCACGCGCAACACTTTGTCTTTTCCGCGTTTACCCGTACAGTTACCGCCGCGACCATTTTCGCCACGCTCTGCTTCATAGAAGCGCTGAAAACGGTAATCAATTAGGGTGTTGAGGTTCTCGTCCGCTAGGATGTAAACATCACCACCGTCACCACCATCACCACCATCAGGGCCACCTTTGGTTACGAATTTTTCGCGCCAAAAACTGACGACACCACTACCGCCGTCGCCGGCTTGAACTTTAACGACCGCTTCATCAACGAATTTCATCTCTTACTCCGCTCTCTTACCGCGCACCTCGCTGAGTGCGCCGCTGCGTTGCAACATCATCTCAACCGCTCAGGTTGAATGATATAAATTCTAGCAGATTCCACCTTCAGCTTGATCTCATCAGCTGAGCAGGACATCGCCCGTGGGGAACCAATAATGAGGGACTCTTATACAGAGTGCCTGAGTATTGGTTCATAAATAAAAAACCCCGCCGAATCGGCAGGGCTTTTGAATTCAGTCAGAAGGTAAATTATTCAGCTTCGATGCTTACAAATTTACGGTTCTTAGGACCTTTCACTTCAAATTTCACTTTACCTTCAGTAAGAGCGAAAAGAGTGTGGTCTTTACCGATACCAACGTTGGTGCCAGCGTGGAACTTAGTACCACGTTGACGAACGATGATGTTACCTGCAAGAACAGATTCACCACCGAAACGCTTAACACCTAGACGTTTGCTTTCTGAATCGCGGCCGTTACGAGTAGAACCACCAGCTTTTTTGTGTGCCATTGTTAAACTCTCCTAATCGATTAAGCGTTGATACCAGTGATCTTCACTTCCGTGAACCACTGACGGTGACCTTGTTGCTTACGAGAGTGCTTACGACGACGGAACTTAACGATTTTAACTTTATCGCCACGACCGTGTTGTACAACTTCTGCTACAACTTTACCGCCCTCTACTAGAGGAGCACCAACTTTAATGTCTTCACCGTTAGCAACAAGAAGAACTTTATCAAATTCAACAGTTGCACCAGTTTCAACGTCTAATTTCTCTAAACGAAGAGTTTGACCTTCGCTTACACGGTGTTGTTTACCACCAGATTGGAAAACAGCGTACATATCTTACTCCGCTTTTTCCGCACAGCCTTATGCACTTTGGGCAATTTGGGTGTGCGCTAAACTAATCATCAATAGGGCGCAGATTCTACAGAAAGCTCGCACCTATGACAAGCCATATTTTTAAAAAATTGGCGAAAAGCTAATCGCCAATGAAAAGTGCGCCAATCATGCCCGTTAAGCATGTATTAATCAACGTTTTTTAGTGTATTATTGGCCGATAAATACAGATAAGAATACCTTACCAGTTCTAACCTTCAGCCGGATGTATAATGGATTTTAAAGCTATCCAAGCGCTCACTGCCGATGACATGGCAAAAGTGAATGAAACAATTCATGCCCAACTCAACTCTGACGTCTCTTTAATCAACCAACTAGGGTTCTATATCGTCAGTGGTGGCGGTAAACGAATCCGGCCGCTGCTTGCGGTGTTGTCTGCCCGCGCACTGGGCTACCAAGGTCAGGATCACACCACCGCCGCCGCGTTCATTGAATTTATACACACAGCGACCCTGTTGCACGATGATGTCGTGGATGAATCTGATATGCGCCGTGGTAAAGCCACCGCGAATGCCGCGTTTGGCAATGCCGCCAGTGTTTTGGTGGGTGATTACATCTATACCCGTTCATTCCAAATGATGACTGCACTCGGATCATTAAAGATCCTCGAGCTAATGAGTGACGCGGTGAATGTGATTTCCGAAGGTGAAGTGCAGCAATTAATCAACTGTAACGATCCCGATACCACCGAAGAGAGCTACATGCAGGTCATCTATTCGAAGACGGCACGCCTCTTCGAAGCGGCAACACAAATCGGCGCGATTCTCACCGACGCCGATGCCGAACTTGAGCTCGCGATGCAAAACTACGGCAAATATCTCGGCACCGCATTCCAGTTGATTGATGATGTGATGGATTACACCTCTGACGGCGAAGAGATGGGTAAGAACGTGGGCGACGATCTGGCCGAGGGCAAACCAACCCTCCCTCTTCTTTACGCAATGCGTCATGGCACCCCAGAACAAGCGGCAATGATTCGCGAAGCCATTGAACAAGCAAACGGAATGGAGAAGCTCAACGAGATTCTGGCCGCGATGGATGAAACCGGCTCTTTGGAGTACACGCGCCAGCTGGCTTATCAAGAAGCCGATAAAGCCATTGCTCAGCTTGCCCTTGTGCCTGACTCGCCTTATAAAGAAGCATTGGTAACGCTTGCTCATATGGCGGTGCATCGCAGCGCTTAAACAGCGAAATCGTCCTCTCCTTATCAGGCAGTGAGTCAGCATTCACTGCCTGATCGCCATCCTATCGTTCGTCATCAAACCGTCATCGCTCAGTCACCGAACTCTCACTAAACTGTCCTTTCAGTGACATCTAAATGACCTACGCTCATCATCAACTCCTGTTTAGACGAGATTGATATGGACGTATCTAGCCCTTTCCGATTGCCGCGCAAAACGCCATTTGGCCTTGGTGAGAACCTCACTGAATGGGCCACGGGCCTCAGTCGTTTGGATAAGTTTTACGCCAAGCGTCCGGCTAACGCCACAACAGAGCAGTTTCTTCGCTACACCTTAACTATCCTAGGTATCGACTACCAGATTGCAAAAGGCTCGCTCGATCCTATCCCGCGCAGTGGTGCGACCGTTGTGGTCGCCAATCATCCGCTGGGTTGTGTCGAAGGTGTGATCCTCGCTGAATTGCTACTGCATATCCGCCAAGACGTGCAGATCTTAGCCAATCAGTACCTCAAAACTGTCCCTGAGTTGGATCGTCTATTTATTGGTGTGGATGTGTTTGAAGGCAAACAGGCGCACAAAGCCAATTTAAAAGCGCTGAGACTGGCTCACCAACACCTGGAGAAAGGGGGGATCTTATTGATCTTTCCCGCTGGCGAAGTGTCACAACTGGTCGATAGCAAAACTCAGAAATTAGAAGATAAAGAGTGGAGCCGCTCGGTCGCTAGCTTAGTACGAAGATCCAAAGCCACCACGGTGCCCGTTTTTATTGACGGTCAAAACTCAAAACGCTTTTACCTTGCGGGAAAAGTGCATCCACTGCTGCGCACATTAATGCTGGGTCGAGAGTTACTCAACAAATCACACACCCCGATTCGACTCTCCATCGGCTCCGCCATCAAGTACAAAGAGCTCCACGCGCTCAATGATACTCAAATCGTCAACTATCTGCGTCTCAATACCTATTTGCTCGCGACAAACACTCAGCTTCGCTCAAACAAGGCGCCTGGCATTGATCTCAGCGGTCCTATCGCGAGCCCTCTCCCAGCGAGCGATCTTGAAGTGGATCTCGACCAATTGCCGCGCGATCATCACCTATTATCAAGCGGTGAATTCGACGTCTACTGCACCAGCGCCGACTACATTCCCTCTGTGTTGTATGAAATCGGCCGCCTGCGTGAAAAGAACTTTCGTGCGGTGGGAGAAGGGACGGGCTTGGCCCTAGACATCGATCAGTTTGATGGTCACTACCAACATCTGTTTATTTGGGACAGAGAGCAACGACGCCTGGTCGGCGCCTACCGACTCGGTTTGGTCGATAAACTGATTGAGCAACAAGGGGTTGATGCGCTCTACTCTCGTACTTTGTTTGAATATGATGAGCGCTTTATTAATACGATGGGCTGCGCCATTGAAATGGGCCGCTCAGTGATCGATAAGCCGTATCAAAAAAGCATGGGCGCTTTACTCTTGCTTTGGAAGGGCATAGCAACGTTTGTTTCTCGCCATCCTCACTATACGCATCTGTTTGGTCCAGTCAGCATCAGTAGTGATTACAGCGAGCAGGCAAGACAACTGCTCGCAGAAACCATGACGCTTCACCACTACGACACGAAAGCCGCTGAGTACGTCTCGCCGTCCAACCCGCTACCGAAACACGACACCCACTGGAACACCAGCATGTTAACCGCGCTGGCGGATTTACAACTGCTCTCTCGCGTGATTGATCGTATTGACGAAGGCAAGGGAGTCCCTGTTCTGCTGCGTCAATATTTGAACCTCAATGGCAAGCTGGTCTCATTCAATGTCGATCCTGATTTCAACAACGCTTTGGATGGATTGATCATGGTGGATTTAACTCGTGTTGGCACCAAAACTCTTGCCCGCTATATGGGTCAAGATGCCGCAAGCCAATACCTTGAGCATCACCACCCGCAAGCGGATTGATCCCTATCGAGCAAAAACTCAATGCCATGTGATTCACATGGCATTTTCCATCGATCGCATCATTACTCTAAAAGCGCGGCTGGTTTTAGGGCAATTTAACTTCTTGCCGCTCAGCTAAGCTCACTTCTCACTGTTTATTCATTCTCTATCCGAATATCTTCTCGCCCCATCACTTGATGCCACCAATAAAATGGTTGACGAAAAATAGCGCAAATTCGAAGCTAACAGTGAATTTGAAGCAATAGACAAAAATCATTGCAATATTCTAATAACAACACAAAAGGACGTGAACTCAACATGCTGCCATCCACTCCCCGCTCACTCAAAAACATGAAACGCGTGACGACCACGTTGCTCGCGAGCGTATGCGCTTTGCTTGCTAGCGTCAGCCACGCTGACGATAAAGTCTACCGACTTAAACTTGCCGAAACTTGGGGGCCCAATACCCCTATCCTAGGTGATGCAAGTAAGAACATGGCCAAACTGGCTGAAGAGATGTCCAATGGTCGTTTGCAGATCCGTATTGACTCTGCCAATAAGCACAAAGCGCCTTTGGGTATTTTTGATATGGTCAAATCAGGTCAATACGATTTAGGCCATTCCAGTTCTTACTACTGGAAAGGCAAGGTACCCAATACGCTGTTTTTCTCCTCGATGCCTTTTGGCATGATGGCGACCGAGCAATACGCGTGGTTTTATCGCGGTGGCGGTATGGAGTTGATGGAGAAAGTCTACGCGCCGCACAATTTGCTCTCTTTCCCCGGCGGTAACTCCGATATTCAGATGGGCGGCTGGTTCAAAAAAGAGATCAACACCATTGATGACCTGCAAGGGCTGAAGATCCGCATTCCGGGCTTTGCCGGTGAAGTCATGGCACGCGTCGGCGCCGCTCCAACTAACATCGCACCTGGGGAACTCTACACCTCACTCGAGAGAGGTACAATTGACGCGCTCGAATGGGTCGGCCCTGCTTTTGATTTGCGCATGGGCTTTCAAAAAATCGCGCCGTATTACTACACCGCGTGGCACGAGCCAGGTTCCGAGACGCAGTTCTTAGTCAACAAGAAGGTGTGGGACAGCTTGCCAAAGGATCTGCAAGTGATCCTAGAAACCGCCTTTAGAGTGGCCGCTTTTGACATGTATACCCAAGCGATTGACGCTAATGCCAACAGTTGGGCAAGCATGAGCCAAGAGTTCCCAGACATCAAAGTGCGCGACTTCCCGCCGCAAGTATTGTCAGCGCTGCACAGCGCCACAGAAGCCTTGCTGCAAGAGCAAGCAGAAAAAGACGCACTGGCGCAAGAGATCATCACTTCGCAACGCGACTACCTCACTAAAGTGCGCGCTTGGACCGACATCTCAACCAAAGCCTATCTTGAGACGACGCCTTAAGCGCTGTACGGTTATTCCTGTCAAAAAATATGGCTGTCAAAAAGCATTGCTTTCAAAGTGACGTCTTCAATCACTATCGCCGCCTTCGGGCGGCGTTTTTAGTCGCTCGCTGGCCAACCCCTCCCCTCCCTTTTTACTCCTTTTCTCGCTTTATAAAAAAACTGTCACTATTGATGTAGAGAATAGAGTCATAAAAGCCGTTGATGGCCTAATTCGTGACGAAAGATCATTTATTCCACAAAAATAGTGGCGAAATCTCACGCCTTATTTTACAATGCAAATTAAGAAATCCAATCGAGCACTTGAAACAGGATAAAGACCAATGAGACTGATTCCCCTAAAAAATGCAGAACAAGTCGGCAAATGGGCTGCGCGTCATATCGCGAAGAAAATCAACGCCTTCAAACCGACGGCAGAACGCCCATTTGTTTTAGGTCTACCCACTGGCGGTACGCCACTGTCGACATACAAAGCACTGATCGAGCTATACCAAGCCGGTGAAGTCAGCTTTAAACACGTCGTCACGTTCAACATGGATGAGTACGTGGGCATTGACCCAAATCACCCAGAGTCATACCGCTCTTTCATGTACAACAACTTCTTCAACCATGTTGATATTCAGGAAGAGAACATCAACCTGCTTGATGGCCTAGCGGACGATATCGATGCACACTGCGCGGCATACGAAGACAAGATCCGCTCTTACGGCAAGATCAACCTATTCATGGGTGGCGTTGGCATTGATGGTCACATTGCGTTTAACGAGCCAGGCTCATCACTCTCATCACGTACTCGTATCAAGACGTTGACCGAAGACACGCGTATCGCAAACTCTCGCTTCTTTGATAACGACATCAACCAAGTGCCAAAATTTGCGTTAACGATTGGTGTCGCGACGCTACTGGATGCCGAAGAAGTGATGATTCTCTCGCTTGGTCACAACAAAGCCTTGGCACTGCAAATGGCGATTGAAGGCAGCGTAAACCACATGTGGACAGTCACTGCACTGCAAATGCACCGCAAAGCAATCATTGTTGCGGATGAGCCTGCGCAGCAAGAGCTTAAAGTGAAGACAGTGAAATACTTCTCTGAACTGGAAGCGGAAAACATCAAAGGTCTGTAAGACGTTTTCGCTAGCACGAAATAAAAAGCCACTTAGGTGGCTTTTTTATTGTCTGATATAGTTGGCTAAGGAAATTGCCTAGAATCGCTGTCTACTGTAGATGACGAAAAATGCTATCTAAAATAGATAGCGACAATAGAGCTGACAAAGAAAATCACTAAGAAGTCAGCGCGTTTTCTCTTGCGAGCTGCTGATGGATGTCGTTCACGGCCAACACTATGGTGGAACGCACTTTTTGGAAATGACGATCTAAAAACATGGCTTTCATTTCGTCATTTAATCCCTCGACCAACTCGGGTGAGTAATCGATAGGCATGATTTTCTGTATCGCGTTCACTCGGTTGAGCTCAAACACGATATCTTGGTCCCAGAAGTCCACTTTCCCCTCTTGAACCTTAACCCACTCTTTTAGGGTGACAAACACTTCGATGTCGTCATAGGTTTGTTTACTGATCACCCCGAGCCCGAGCAGTAACTTGATGCGCACCAGTATTTCCCCTAATGGCCCATCACTGGTCAGTAACGGATCAACGACGAATTTCACTGCATAATCGTCTTTGTGGAAAATACTTTTTAACAGGGTATCAAGCATGTCCTCCAATACATCATAAGCACATAGCAGACACTCAGCGGCATTGGCTGATTCTGCTAGCTCTTCTAAGAGCTCTACTTCATGACTCGAGTGTATTGGCATGGCTTCTTCAAAAGGAGAAAGTGCCACATCAGTGGCACTTTGGTGTTCCATCATTCATTGATTGCGTTGTACGCTTGTTCGGCTAGTTTAACAACTTCTGAGTCAATATTCAGCTCCGAATAGTGAGCTAGCGTCTCGGCAAAACCTTTCTCTGCGAACATACTCTGCAATTCAACCGCTTGTGGGTCATCGTCATTCTTGTAATGGAAGGCCGCAGCAATCCCTTTGATCAAATGCGCGTTTGGTAACCCATACTCTAACGTGCCATTAAGTGGCTTGATCAAACGATCTTGCGGGCTGAGCTTACGAATAGGCTGGCGCCCCACACGGTCCACTTCATCACGCAAGTACGGGTTGGCAAAACGACCTAAGATTTTCTCAATGTAGGCTGCGTGGGCTTTAGAATCAAAACCGTAGCGCTGGATCAGTACCGCACCGCTTTCTTCCATCGCCGCTTTCACTTCTTGGCGAATCGCGGGATCTTCAATCGAGTCTTTGATAGTTTCATGACCGGCCAGTACACCTAGGTAAGCCGTGATCAAGTGACCTGTATTGAGCGTAAACAACTTACGTTCTACAAACGCCATCAAGTTGTCTGTACATTCCATTCCCGGGATGGTTGGGATTGGGCCTTTGAACTGAGTTTGATCCACAATCCACTCACTGAAGGTTTCCACCGTGACGGCCAGTGGATCAGTTTCGCCCTCTTCTGCCGGCGGCACGATGCGGTCAACCGCAGAATCGACAAAACCAATGTGCGCATCACTGAACGCTTTGAGTTCGTCACTAAGATGCGCATACACAGCTTCTTTAAGCTGAGTGGTACCACGCACCATGTTTTCTGCCGCGATAACGTTCAGTGGCGACGTGTTGCCCGCAGCAAAACGCTGCTCAATGCCTTTAGCAATCGAGCCAGAAATGATCTTGAGTACTGTTGGGCCCACCGCTGTGGTGATGAGATCGGCGTTGGCGATACAGCCAATCACCTCATCGGTGGCGGAGTTGACTGCCGTGACGTTTTTCACCACTTCCACGACACACTCTTCACCGACGACTTTCACTGGGTATTCGTTGCGTCTTTGCAACTCAGAGACGACCGTTTCGTTGACGTCTGCAAATGTGACTTCCATGCCTGCGTCTGAGAGTAATTTACCGATAAAACCACGACCGATATTTCCTGCACCAAAATGTAACGCTTTCATAATCACTAACCTTTCAAATGTTGAATCTGTATAGCTAACGGCTTAACAGCACACGACTAAGCCTTCAGCTATCTAGACTAAAAAGGAGGCCAGAGCGGGGGAGAACTGGCCTCGTTCACTTAGGAGCTAGACAAAGTACTGCTATGCATTGAGAATATTCAGAACATCTTCTGGGTTGATTGTGTTCTGTAAACGCTCAACGGCCTCTTCGTCATCAAGTGAATTGGTAATAGCCATGAGAACCATGTTGTGCTCATCACCTTGGGCAGCGATGCCGATGACCATCTTGGCGATGTCATCCTCATCTTCACCCCACTGAATGCCTTCAGGGTATTGGCAGAACACAATGCCGGTTTTCTTGACGTACTGTTTCGCTTCAATGGTTCCGTGTGGCACCGCAATTGACTCACCTAGGTAGGTAGACACGAGTTCTTCGCGGGCAAACATGCCATCAACATATTCAGGTGCAACGTTGCCTAATTTGACCAGTTGCTCACCTGCAAACTTAATCGCCTCTTCCTTAGAGTTGGCTTTTAATCCGAGGAATACACTGTCGCTAGTCAGCGTCAACGTCTGTTCCTTTTCCTCGGTCGCTGCAGGTGCCTCAGGCTTTTTTACAGCGCCACTCCTTGCTTCAACTAGCTGAGCAACAAGGTTGTCGTACACAGTGCCATCTAAAAAGTTACTTAGAGAGATGTGCATTGCGCCAGTAGCGTGAGTACGAGCACGGTCTGTCAAATCTTTGTGGGTCACCACAATTTGCGAGTCACTCGGTAGGTTGTTGATAGCCAAGTTCGAGACTTCAATATCCAGACCAGCCGCTTGCACTTTCTTACGTAGAAGACCGGCACCCATCGCACTTGAGCCCATACCCGCATCACAGGCAACGTAAATCGCTTTCACTGCTGCTGGGTCCACAGAAACTGCAGCGGTTTGACCTTTAGATGCTGCTTTCATGTCGTGCATGGCGGCAGAAGCTTTCTCTAGAGACTCGTCTTCGTCGGTCGCTTTTGAAGTTTTCATTAGGATAGAAGCAACGATGAACGACACAGCGGCGGATGCAATCACAGATAGAACCACACCCACGTATGAGCCTTTAGGCGTCATCAGTAGTACCGCAAAGATTGAACCAGGAGACGCTGGAGAAATAAGACCAGAATCGAACATCACGTTAGTGAACACGCCTGTCATACCACCGGCAATAACCGCAAGGATAAGACGAGGGTTCATCAACACGTATGGGAAGTAGATTTCGTGGATACCGCCTAGGAAGTGGATGATTGACGCACCCGCTGCCGACTGCTTCGCGTTACCTTTACCAAACGCCATGTAAGCCAATAGAAGACCTAGACCAGGACCTGGGTTCGCTTCAATTAGGAAGAAGATTGAGCGGCCAAGTTCTTCAGACTGCTGGATACCCAGTGGCGAGAAGATACCGTGGTTAATCGCGTTGTTAAGGAAGAGGATTTTCGCTGGCTCAACGAAGATAGAAGCGAGTGGCAATGCACCTGTTTCTACCATCACGTTTACGCCCGCTGCCAATGCGCTAGAAAGAACTTTTACCGCAGGGCCAATGATGAAGAATGCTAGGATAGCGAGGATCATACCGATGATACCGGCAGAGAAGTTGTTCACTAGCATTTCAAAGCCGCTTTTCACTTTACCGTGAACCGACTCATCGAATTTCTTGATAGCGTAGCCACCAAGTGGACCGACAATCATCGCGCCCATGAACATAGGAATATCAGTACCGACAATCACACCCATTGTCGTGATGGCACCTACAACCGCACCGCGGTCGCCGCCCACCATTTTACCGCCGGTGTAACCGATCAGCAGTGGCAATAGGAATTTGATCATTGGGCCAACCAGTGATGCCAATGTTTCGTTTGGCAACCAGCCGGTTGGGATGAAAAGTGCAGTAATGAAACCCCAGGCAATAAATGCACCGATGTTTGGCATTACCATGTTGGATAGAAAACGACCAAAGTTTTGGACTTTGATCTTAGCTTCTGGTGATAACATAGGGAGACCTCAGTTTGTATTGGTTGGCCAAATGGCCCAAAATGTTTGTTCAAAAGTCGATTAAAATGTATCACAACATTTCTAAAAGGCACCCCACCCACAAATTAGTGACTCAGATCACACACAAAGCATTAACATATCTTTTTTATGGTGACCTAAATCACATTTAATCACTGTCAGTAAATTACAAAGCCATTTTGTCGATAATGATTATCAACAACCAGAGACTTAGATCACAAAAACACAATCCACACACTTAAAATAGTTAGTGACAAAGATCTCATTTTTATTATTTATCCGATTTTTAAGCACCACTTCAGTTCACTCTCTGCGCGACTTTGGTTCAATTATTCATCAAATATTGATTACAGCTGCGAATGTGTAATTAAATTACAAAATAAGATTCATCAAAATTTCATCGTAAAATTGGTTAGGATGGTGACGCACAATGGCCAAGAGAATTGATGGCGAAGAGCAGTGACGGAGAAAAGACAATGAAAGCGGTATTGTTTGATATGGATGGGCTAATCTTTGATACAGAGTCGCTCTATAAGAAAAGCTGGCAACGGGCGGCACAAGAGCAAGGTTTCGATTTGTGTGACGAGTTTTATCAGGGGTTCATCGGCGTACAAGATGGCGAGTGTGAGCGTCGCTTACAGCACCATTTTGGTGCTGAGTTTGATCTCCCGCGATTTATACGCTGCCGAGATCAGGACTTTACTGAGCGCAGCGCACTAGGCATTGACTACAAAAAAGGCTTTGAGACGCTGATGCGCCACCTTAAACAGAACAGTGTGAGGGCAGCGATCGTGACCTCATCCGGTCGAAAAGAGGTGCTAAGAAATTTTGCTGGCCGCGAGGTCCTCGAACAGTTTGAGTGCCTGATCACCTCTGATGAAGTAAGTCAAGGCAAGCCCGCGCCAGATGGCTACTTAATGGCATGCCAGCAACTCAACCTCAAACCGTCACAATGCCTAGCGTTAGAAGACTCCAATAACGGCGTGAAATCGGCCTTGGCAGCAGGTTGTTCAGTCATCATGGTGCCCGATTTGCTGCCACCAGAACCCCCACTTATCGAGAAAGTGACACTGGTCGATTCTTTAACTGAGGTGATCGCGTTGATCCCTAAGACGACGCCTTGTTAAGCGACTGAGTCAAGAATCGTACCCAGGTCAGCGTTGTTTCATCGGCCTTCAGTTGATGAGCCTTTTGCGCACTTTCTAGGGCTTTTTCATGCTCATCCAATCGGTAGAACGCTTGCGTCTTGGCCAATTCCACACGCTGACTGCTCGGCATGCTGGCCAGTACATTCAGCGCCGCTTGATACTGCTTCTGCTGCATCAGCAATTGCGCATACGACCAATGGTGATCTGCACTGAGGCGCGAGGCGTGTTGCCAGGCCTCTAGCGCGTATTGCCACTCCTTCGCGACTTGCCAGTAGCGAGCTAAAGTGGCGTAGCTCTCTGCCTCTTCTTGTTCAAGCAGATGCTCGGCGTAAACCTTCGCAGCAAGTTCTGGAGCGCCTTGTGAGGCGTAAAGCCCTGCTAAGGTTTGATACTCACTGGAGGATAAAGCAAAGCCTTTTCGCTCTCTCTGTTTGAGCGTCGCCAACGCCTCGGGGTAGTGTTTCAAACGAAGATGCAAGCTGGTCAATTGCTTCCACCACAGTTCGTTATCGGACTCCAAAGCACGCAGTTGCTCTGTGGTACTCACCGCTCCTTTCCAGTGACTCAGCGCCACTTGAGCGCCGAGCTTCATGCTCAGCAAAGAGACATCCGCTTTTTTATCTAGCGCTTGATACTGCTTGATACTCGACAGTACCGCTTGCCAATCTTGCAGCTGGTAATTGGACTGAGCGACCCGCAGCCACAGTTGAGTGACAAATTCCGTGGTATACATTTTTTCAGCTTGCGAGCGACTCACATCGGATTGTTTATCCAGCACACTTTGATAGTGTCTGAGTGCTTTTTCCGGCTCCCCAGTCGATAACAAAATATCGGCCAGCATGCGCTCGGTTTCAATCGCCTGTTCAATCGGCAAAGCACCAGTGGACAACGCATTTTCCAGCGCAACTTGCGATCGCTGAGGTTGCGCTTTTTGCCAATACAATATGCCCAACATACGCGCCACGTAGGCTTGATCGTACGCTTTCACGGCGTCGATACCTTCTAAGATGGTCACCGCCTCGGCTGTTTTTTCTTGCTGAGACAACTCAAACGCTTGATGGACTCGCATCGCAACGCTGCGTGATAGCTCTTGCGCCTGCGCCTGCGGAACGCTCATCAAGCCCATCAACACTGACCATGCCAAAAGACGGCGTATCCATGCTGTAACCTTGGTCATTATTGCAACCTAAATTCTAATTTCACGGTTTGCCCTTCCTGTCTGGTCGCTTTGCCTGCGACGATCAAAGGTTGATACTTCCACTGACGCAATGCGCGCATCGCTTCGCGATCAAACACGCCGCGTGGCGACCCTTCCACCACCTCAATCGCATCGGGCCGACCGGTTTCATCAATGGCAAATCGCATCACTACATAGCCTTCAATTTTTCGTTTCAATGCCCGCGAGGGGTAACGTGGTTCAATACGATGCAGTGGCATGATCTGTTGGTTTTGCGCAAGTTGAATCGGCCCTGGCGTTGCCATTGCCATTCCCGTTACTGACGTACTCAGATTGACGTTAGGCAAATTGGGCAGCGCCGTGGTCTGAATTTGCTGCGCGGCCATTTGGGTCGTCAAGCGCTCCACTTGCGGGGCCAAGGTCGGCGCTTTGGGTGGCTCAGGCAATTGTCTTGCTCTGCGCGCCGCCGCTCGCTCGTTTTCCACTTGCACGACATCAAAGCGCAGCGCCGACTGCGGCTCTGGCATCGGCGATTTTCCCGCGTCCACCAGCCACGCCATAAACGCAAAGAGAGAGAGCGTCACTAATAAGGCTAATGGGGTGGCAATCAGCCATCGTTTTAGCATCGTAATTTACGTCCTAGCATACGGATACCCTTCCTTCTTTCGGCTATTTCTGCTCGGTGGCCAATGCGATCTTCTCAATGCCCGCCCCTTTGGCGCCATCCATCACTTGCACCACAGTGCCATTGAACGCAAAGGCATCGGCTTGAATGACCAAGGAGGCATCCGGTTGTTCAAGCAGCACATTTTCGAGTGTCGCTTGCACTCGCTCTACATCGACCAATCGCTTATCGATGTAGACCTCGTTGTTGGCAGTAATGGCAATAAAAATGCCCGCGTCTTTTTGGCTAGTGGCATTCGCCGCCGTTGGGCGGTTCACTTCCACGCCCGACTCTCGCACAAACGAGCTGGTGACGATAAAGAAGATCAGCATGATAAACACGATGTCGAGCATCGAGGTCATGTCCACTTGGGCATCGTCTGACGGTTTTTTGTATCGACCTAGTCTCATGGTCATTCCTATTTAGTCATACGCATTAAACGTTCGAGGTGAAGGTGACGCGTTTCGCTCCACTTAGAGAGGCGAGCGTGGGCAAACATGCCGACCAATGCGGCGACCATGCCCGCCATCGTTGGCAACGTGGCCATCGAGATACCCGCGGCCATCAAGCGCGGCTGTGCACTGCCCTGCCCGGCCATCACATCAAACACGGAGATCATTCCCGTTACTGTGCCGAGTAGCCCCAGCATAGGGAAGAGCGCCACCAGCACTTTCATCAACGACAAGTGTTGATCAAGCGCCAACTTCGCTTCGGCCAACCAAGCGCTGCGCTGAGCGAGCGCATACCAGGAGTGGCGATCATCACGCAGTTGCCACTTAGCGACCCAGTGATGCTGCGCTTTGGGGAACAGCCAAAAAAGGTACACCAATCGCTCAATCGCCAGTAACCAAAACAGCGCCAACACGCCCGCTAACCACCAAAGCAGTGGACCACCACGATACATAAACTCGTTGATGGTGCTGCCAAGCGTGCTCCCCCCGAGATCGAGTAGAGACTGCCATTCCATTACGCGGCATCCTTCACAAGGCGGGTTGCTTGCTCGGCGCGCTCAGCCACCAAGCCAATACCCTGCTTCTCGATAATGGTGCGAATCGCTTCCGCCTTCGAGGCGAGGATATTGTGAATCAAGAGCAAAGGCATCGCAGCAATCAGACCCAATACGGTGGTGATCAGTGCCATTGAAATCCCGCCTGCCATGACACGCGGATCGGCGTTACCAAATTGAGTAATGGTTTGGAAAGTATCAATCATCCCGGTGACCGTACCCAACAAGCCAAGCATTGGAGCGAGCGCCGCCAGCAGTTTGATCATCGATAAACCGCGCTCTAGGTGCTGCTGTTCGTCCATCACCGCTTCGAGCAAGCGCAGCTCCAACGCCTCTACATTCGGGCTGCTATCTTGACGATAAACATTCAAAATACGCCCAAGTGCATTGCCATCTTGCGGCGAGTCGGTGTGTTTAAGCTGCTTGGCAATTTTTGCTTTCGCGCTCAGTAACGCTGCGCCGCGAACCAGACCAATCACCATGCCCACCAGCAGTAGCGCGATGATCACTTTGCCAACGATACCGCCATGCTCAATGCGATCGAGTAAAGTCGGCGCCATTCCCAGCTGTTCGAGCAGCGCGCCACGTGAGGCATCCAGTGCAACGATCGGTAGTCCGCTTATGACATCAGTGCTTAGAGTCAGTGCACCCTGTGGCTGCTGAGCGTACACGGTAGCGCGCTGGCGCTGACCATTCCAATCTAAGTAACCTTCTTCACCCGCTAAGGCAAAACTACCCAAACGCAGCACCGATTTTGTCTCGGTTTCACCTTGTCCGTTGATGACATCAACGTTGAGCGTTTGTGCCTCAGCACTGGCCTGAATTTGCTGTACAAACGCCTGCCACAGGCCGTAGAGCTGCCTCTTCTCTGGTAGCTGTCTTGCGGCCACAATCTCTTCTACTACCGCTCGGTGATCAGCGTGACCTAGGGTCGCAACAGAGCCAGCTTGCTCAAGGTCGAGATCTTTTGCCGCTTGACGCACCACGCCAAACAGCTCACCTAAGCTGCCCGTCGCCAGATGCAAGGCTTGCTCTTTTTCGGCCAGTACGGCTTCGTTTTGCTGAAAGGTCTCTGACAGCTGTTCGTTTTCTTGCTTGAGAGAGGCAAGCTGCGCGTTGAGCTTATCAAGCTCTGCCTGCAACGCCTGTTCACGCTGCTTAAACTCCCCTTCACGCGCTTGATTGTGCTTCGCTTGCTCAACTTTCGCTTGTTGCGTCTCTTTCAGTAAGGCAGCATCCGAAGCAGCAACAGACAGCGAGACCGTAGACAGTGAAACGGCGATCACGCTCGCCGCTAGCCAAGTCATCCCTCTCATTGTTGACTCTCCTTAACCGATACCGGTAAATGCAATAACGTTGGGGCGGCTTGTTTATTCGCCACATCAAACGCTTTATCAATCTCTAAACCGGCTTTGCTGTCGAGCGCTTGCCATTGTTCGTTAGACGCATTCCACGCCCAGTAGTGCGCGCGATCAACACTGCGCGCCACCAAGCTGATTCGGCCGAGATAGAGCTGCTCGGTGATAAGCGTTCTGCCGTCTACCTCGATCGGCGCAGAATAGGCACCAAGCTTAGTGCCGTAATCCAACTCGATTTGATACGCCTCTAGAATGCGGCGGTACTTCTCAGCATCACTGACGTCGGACTGAGTCATCATGTCGCGCAACTTGGCAACACGTTCGCGGCGCACCTCTTGGCGAAGTGGGCGATCGCTCTCTACCCATGCCTCTAGCCCATCAAGCATGCTGTACATCAACGGCACGATGCTTTCACGCGTGCGCTCAATCTCTGACAATTGTTCATCAAAGCTGGCGATTTCTTTCTGTTGGCTGTCGAGCATGCCGCGAAGGTGATCTCGATACACTTCTAGCCCTTCCACCTCAGCTTGGCGCTGCTCAATTTGCGCTTCAAGATCGAGCGCTTTTTCGCTGCTGGCCGACACGCGGCTTTGCGTGTTGGCATTTGCGGTGGTGATCTCTGTTTCAAGACGTTGCGACTGTTTCAACTCAGCCCCCGTTGCCATCGCAGCAGAAGACGCGGTCAGCATCCAACCTGCCAGCAACAAATGGGGTAAACGATTGTGTGTCATACTCTTCTCTTTGATCCGTTCTCTTTGACGTTAATCTTTGCGCTTGGGCTAGGATGACTTCTCTTCAAGAATGTTCGCCATCGCTGGCACCATTTCATCAATCAAATATTGAATCGACAATGGGCTAAAAAAGGAGAACGCGCCACCGATGATATCGCCAGTGAAGTATTCGCGTTTCTCTTTGTAAAACGGCATGCGTTTACGAAAAATGGCGTTGCTGGATTGCTCAAGCTGCTCTTCCGTGGTCAGCCAAATCACAAGGTCGTTGTCCAGCAAGTCCATACGCTCCTCGCTGAACGAGGTGTAAAACGCCTCCTTGGCGAGCGCATCAATGGACTCTGGAATATGAAAGCCCAGCGCAATCAGAAATTGTGAACGTAAGTCTTTGCTCGCATAGGCGCCAGGCTGTTTGTTGTAGTAAAACGCCACCGCCGCCGATTTGCCCTCAAACTCCGGGTGCTTTGCCCGCAGCTTAGCAATCTGCTGCTTTATATCTTGCACTATGGCTTGCGATTTTTCTTCATAACCCAGTGCTTTACCTATCATAAGATGACGCTCATCCCACGGCATCGCCCAATCGGTATAAGCGCCAGATTGTGCGAGCGTAGGCGCAATCGTGCTGAGCTTGTCGTAGGTTTTCTTATCCATGCCGGAAGAGACGCCGATGATCAGATCCGGTTTCAGCTGCGCGATGGCCTCAAAATCGACCGTTTGTCCTTTAAGTAATACCGGCTTCGCATCGCCCAACTCATCTTGCGCCCATGGCCACACGCCGTAGGGTTGGTCACCATACCAATCGCGCACGGCTAGCGGGATAACGCCGAGCGCCAGAATATCATCATGATCCGTGACGCCGACAGAGACCACGCGCTGCGGCTGTTCGCTAAGCTCAATCTGACCGTATTTGTGTTCAATCGTCAGCGGATAGGCCTGGACCAACACACTCACGACACTGGCCAATAGCAGCGCGCCTAGCCGAGTGACTTCTCTTACCATGATGTATCCCTTCTCTTTTTCTAGCCTTGTTGTTTTCGCATTAAAAGCAGCGCAAACAGAGGCGCGCCGATAAGCGCGGTCACTAAGCCTGCGGCCAATTGCGTCGGCGCAAACAGGGTGCGCCCTAAGGTATCGGCGAACAGCACTAAGCTTGCGCCGACCAATGTAGTCAATATTAAGTGGCTATTAGGACCTGCGATGGTCATCTTTCTCGCCATGTGCGGTGCAAGCAAACCGACAAAACCGATCGGCCCAACAATGGCGGTCGCTAGCGCCGCCGCGCACACACTCAGCATCAACTGAACACGGCTCGCCCAAACACTGTTCACACCCAGACCGACCGCCATATCAACACCAAACGACAATGCCGCCATGTTACGTGCTTGGCCGATCGCCAACGCCAAGGTGGTCAGCAGCGCGATGGAGAGCAGTCCGACTTCAGACCAAGTCACCGCATGCACACTGCCCGATAGCCACGCCAGTGCAGACATGGCAGCGTCAATGTCACCGTAAGTGAGCAAGCTTGAGGTCAAGGCACTGAAAAACGCCGCCACCCCGATACCCATTAAAATAAATTTCAGCGGGTGCCCAGAGCCACTCAAGCTCTGCACGCCCGCGGCGACCAGCATCGCCCCGGTAAACGCGCTCACTTCACGCCAAGCGTCGATCGCCTCCGGAAACAGCATCGTCAAACACACCACGGCAAACGCCGCGCCTTGACTGATGCCGACCAAACTGGGATCGGCGAGAGGGTTGCGGGTCAGGTTTTGCAGCAGCGCTCCTGAAAGCGCAAACAAGCCCCCCGCCAGCAACGCCGCTAGACTGCGCGGCAAGCGCAGCTCCCACATCACCAACGCCGCCTGACTATCGGCGATGGGGCCTTGCATGCCGAGCGCACTCATCACCTCATCCAATAGCGCCTGCATCGAGAGCGCATAACTGCCGATGCCAATACTGAGCAACCACAGCAACGCCATCAAAAGAGCCATCAACACCGTGACGCCGAGCGTTTTGGGCCGAACCCGAAATGAGACTCGACCGCCGAGCCACCTTAGCGCCACCATGTTAACGAATCCTCGTTTTGACCAGCCACACAAACAGCGGTGCTCCGAGCAAAATCGTCATCAGCCCAGTCGCCACCTCTTGTGGGGCAATCAACCAGCGCGCCAAACTGTCAACAAACAACAAGTAGGCGCCGCCAAGCAGCAGCGAATACGGCACGACCCAACGATAATCACTGCCCACCAGCAGCTTGACCACATGCGGAATCACCAAACCGACAAAACCCAGCGGGCCTGCCAGTGCAACCGAGGCGGCCGTCAAAGACACCACGCACAGCAGCAACTGCCATTTGCGCTTTTGAATATCAATGCCAAGGCCCGTCGCGACCTGATCGCCCATCGACATCGCCGTCACCGCAGGGGCCAGCAGTATCGCAGCCACTAAGCCAAATAGAATCCAAGGCAGGCACCACCAGTATGTCTCCAACTGACTCCCCAGCAGAGAGCCCACCAGCCAGCCGCGCAAGGTTTCAAACGTTTTCTGGTCGATCAAATGATGAATCGACAAGAGCGCGGCGGTAAACGCGCTAAACGCCGAGCCGGTCAGCGTCAACGTCAGCGGCGTCACTCCGCTCGGCGTTCGCGCGGCAATCGTCCAGACTACCGCAGCGGCAATCAGCGAGCCCACGGCCGCCACCAATGGCAACCATACGATGCCCTCGACAGGCGCAAAGCTTATCCAATAGACCACCGCCAACGCGCCGCCCGTCATCATGCCGAGTAAGCTAGGGTCGGCGAGCGGATTTCTCGTTACACCTTGCATTAAGGCGCCCGCCACAGCCAGACTCGCACCCACTGACGCGGCAACGATGGCGCGTGGTAAGCGCAACTCTCGCACCACCAAATGGGAGAACTGATTGTCATCGTACGCCACCAACGCGGACCATACCTCCGTCAGCGCGACAGGTTGCGCCCCTAGGGATAAATGCCAAAGCAAAAAGCCCAGCAGTATCATCGCCATCACGCCAAGACCTGCGCCACTTAACCAAGCACAGCGTCTCATATCACCGCCGACATCACCGACCTTGTCTGCCCATGGGCAACACTGGCGGTCTCTGTGGGTACGCATTGCAAGGTTTGTGTGTGCGGATCGCGAATCACATTGGCATTTAAACCAAACACCTGCTTGAGGTTGTCGGCGGTAAAGACCTGCTCGGGATGGCCAGCGGCGTAGATGGTGCCCGCTTTCATCATGATGAGCTCATCGGCATACGCAGCGGCAAGATTCAGTTCATGTAGCACCACAACAAGGGTGCGATTGTGTTGATGCGCCAATTGGCTCAATAAGCTCAGCAAGTCGACCTGAACTTTGAGATCCAAATAGGTGGTCGGCTCATCAAGTAAAATAATGTCGGTTTCTTGCGCCAGCACCATGGCAATCCAACAACGTTGACGCTGACCACCCGACAGGTCGGTCACCGCTCGATCGGCGAGCTCTGTGACCTTGGCCATCGCCATTGCCTCATCCACCATTTGCTCGTCATGCTCGCTCCACTGCTGGAAAAAGGTTTGATGCGGATAGCGCCCCTGAGCAACGAGCTCACGTACAGTGAGACCTTCCGGTGCAATCGGGCCTTGTGGCAAAAGCGCTAAGGTTTTTGCTACCGCTTTCGCGCCGAGTTGATGAATGGGCTCATCATTGAGCAGCACCTGACCAGACATCGGTGGCAGCACTCGTGCTAAGCATTTGAGCAGCGTCGATTTTCCACACCCATTCGAACCGACCAAAATCGTCAGTTTACCGGGTTGAATCTCAAGACTGATGTTGTTGACGATCGGTGTATCGTAACCGACGACCAGGGACGAAGCCGCGAGACGTGCACTGTGTTGATGGGGGTCTAGCATTACTCTTTCTTAAAGCGAAGAAAACAAAATGATAACAATTATCAATTTTATTTCCTTATAATATGAGTAATTAAAAAAAGGTTCAACCATAGCGCGCTATCGTTGAACCTTTTTGAGTGATGAAGGTTGGAAAGATTAACCTAAGAAGCCGCCGGTTTGGTGCTTCCAAAGTTGGGCGTAGATGCCTTCTTGTGCGAGGAGCTCTTGGTGACTGCCTTGTTCAACCACACGGCCTTGATCCATCACGATCAAGCGATCCATAGCAGCAATAGTCGATAAACGGTGCGCAATCGCGATCACGGTTTTGCCTTCCATCAGCACTTGCAAGTTTTCTTGAATCGCCGACTCCACTTCAGAATCGAGCGCGGACGTCGCTTCATCCATAATCAAGATCGGCGCATTTTTAAGTAACACACGCGCTATGGCAATACGTTGACGTTGCCCACCGGATAATTTCACCCCGCGCTCGCCCACTTCGACATCATAGCCGCTATGCCCCTGCTCATCTTTGAGGCCACAGATAAAGTCGTGCGCATGGGCTTTTTTCGCCGCCTCAATCAGAGCCGCGTCATCGGCATCTGGGTCACCGTAGAGGATGTTCTCTTTGATCGAACGGTGCAGAAGTGAGGTGTCTTGTGTGATCATGCCGATTTGCTGGCGCAGCGACTCTTGGCTTACGTCTGCGATGTTTTGACCATCAATGCAAATATCGCCGCCTTTCAAATCGTAAAA
This sequence comes from Vibrio sp. R10-SG-ISO4, assembly GCF_059834135.1. Classification (NCBI taxonomy): domain Bacteria; kingdom Pseudomonadati; phylum Pseudomonadota; class Gammaproteobacteria; order Vibrionales; family Vibrionaceae; genus Vibrio; species Vibrio sp. R10-SG-ISO4. Next base: position 65,696 of record NZ_JCBDHJ010000003.1, on the reverse strand, counting down.
ACGCAGCAGCAAGTTAACCAAGCTCGACTTACCGGCACCGGAGCGGCCAACAATCCCGACTTTTTCACCCGGTTTAATGGCTAAGTTGAGCTGCTCAAACACCGGTTTCTCATCGGTGTAGTCAAAGTCCACCGCGTCGAACTCGATGGCGCCTTTTGTCACCGTCAGCGCGGGTGCATTGGGTTTATCTTGCACTTCAACATCATTAGAGATGGTGTTCATGCCATCGACCACGGTACCAATATTTTCAAACAGCGCGCTCACTTCCCACATGATCCATTTCGACATGCCTTGTACGCGCAGCGCAATGCTGATCGCCACCGCAATCACACCGATGGTGACACTCGCCTCTAGCCATAACATGACCGACAAAGCGGCAATAGAGATGAGCAGCAGATAGTTAATCGCATCAACACTCAATAGCAGGCAAGTCACCATGCGCATTTGGCGATATACCGTCAGCAAAAACTGCTTCATGCTGCCTTTGGCATACTCCAATTCACGCTTGGAGTGGGAGAAAAGCTTAACGGTTGAAATATTGGTGTAGGTATCGACAATTCGCCCCGTCATCACTGAGCGCGCATCGGCTTGGTCAGTCGCCACCTTTTTCAAGCGTGGGATAAAAAACAGCTGGATAAGAATGTACATCACCAACCAAATCGCAATCGGCAGCATCAATAGCAGATCCGATTCGCCCATCATCCAGATCATCGCCACGAAATAGACCGAGATGTACACCAGTACATCAACCAGCTTCATCACGGTTTCACGTACAGCCAGGGCACTTTGCATCACCTTGGTTGCCACTCGGCCAGCAAAATCTCGCTGGAAAAAGCCGACCGCTTGCTTGAGCAAATAGCGGTGAATCAGCCAACGAATCGACATCGGATAATTGCCTAGCAAGGTTTGATGCATGATCATCGAGTGGGTAATCCCCAGCGCGGGCATCACCACCACAACCAGCAGCACCATAGTCCACATCCGATCGCCTTGGTCTTGCCAAAACGTCGCGCGATCTTGGGTGCTGAGAATATCGACCAGTTCGCCCATGTAACTGAGCAGCGTCACTTCCGTCCAGGCAATCAACGCACTGAGTATCGCCATCAAGAGTAATGGCACTTCAAAGCCTCGGGTGTAGTGACGACAAAAACCGAGTAAATGCTTCGGCGGCATTTGCGGCTCTTGCTCGGGAAACGCTTGCGTTAATTTTTCAAACCAATTGAACATGCTTCCTACTTTCGGGTTTCGGGTTTCGGGTTTCGGGTCGGGCACGTTTTACTATCTTTTGATGAAAAAGTCAGTAAAATAAAACCAATACGAATAATAATAAATATCATTACTAATTTAACTTTCATTTATAGGAAAAGGACATGCATAACCAAACTCCTCTTTCAGTCGCAGTTCGTAAAGCGATCTGGTTGGGATTGGCGCCTACTGCAGTGGTATGTTCAAGCGCTGTCTTTGCACAAGAGAGCACCACGGAACTGGAAACCATCACTGTCACGGCCCAAGCACTTAAAGTCGACACCCCTGCCCAAGAAACGCCTCGCAGTGTGTCGATTGTCACCGAAGATGACCTACGCACTCGCGCCCCACAAAAGCTTGATGAAGCGCTGCGTTATACGTCAGGTGTAACGGCTCAGCCTTATGGTGCGGATAATGATACGGATTGGTTCCGTGTGCGCGGTTTTGAAGCGGCGAGCTATTTAGATGGCAGTCGTTTACATCGTGACGGCTACTACACTTGGTTGTTAGAGCCATACGCACTGGAACAAGTGGAAGTCGTCAAAGGACCATCCGCCATTCTTTTCGGTGAGACCGCACCGGGTGGTGTAGTCAATGCCGTACAGAAGAAACCGACTCTCGTCCCACAAGGGGAAGTACGTCTTGAGCTAGGTAACAATAATACCCAAGGTATTGCCTTTGATATTTCCGACCATGCCTCTGAAGATGGCAGCGTGCGCTACCGTTTAGTCGGTATGATGAAAAGCGCCGATGGTGAGTTGGATGAAACTGAAAATACACGCTTCTACCTTGCTCCAAGTTTAGAAATCGACGTATCTGAACGTACTAGTCTGACACTACTGGCTTCTTATTTAGAAGATGATGGTGTGCCAACCAACCCATTTATGCCCGCTTATGGCACATTGCTTGATTCTGAGAAAGGCCACATTGAACCTTCCACCAATTTAGGTGAACCGGATTACGATACCTACCAAAGAAAACAAATTTCCTTAGGTTACTTGCTCGAGCACAATCTAAACCAAGACTGGACACTCAATCAAACTTTTAACTATGGCTATAACGAGCTCTATCTCATCAGCTCCTATATTTTTTCAACGCCTTATTACCTTGATCCCGAGCTGTACGATCGTGGCATGGTCTACCGAGATGGCGTGAACCAAAGCCTGACTCTTGATACCAACGCGGTAGGCAATTGGTTTAGTGGCCTCAACGAGCATACCGTGATGGTTGGGCTTGATCTTCAGTACCACAACACAGACGGTAAAGAAGAAACCGGCTTTGGCACGGACAACATTGATCCTATTGACCCTTGGAATCCAACCTACGGGAACTATACCCCGATCACAGACAGCGATCTTATTGACCGCACGATCGATAAGACATTGATCGGCTTGTACTCTCAGTACCAACTCAATGTCGCGTCGAAATGGATTGGTCAAGTTGGCGCTCGTTACGATTGGTACGATGTCGAAAACAAGAGTGTTCAAGGTAATGAATATGACTCAATGAGTGATGGTCAACTGTCACTCAACGCAGGGTTGATGTACTTATCCGATAGCGGCCTTTCGCCTTACATCAGCTACGCGCAAGGGTTCGAGGTGCTGAGCACGCTGAACGGCGCCTGGGGGCAACCGTCTGAAGATAAAGAGCTCTACAAGCCAAGAGAGAGTGAACAATTTGAGGTGGGGATTAAGTACGAGCCAAGCTTCTTTGACGGCTATGCCAACCTAGCCTGGTTTGACATTACCAATAAAAACGCTCTGACCCAATCGAGCAATTCTGCTAACATGATTCAAACAGGTGAGATGGCTGCAACCGGCGTTGAACTTGAAGTGGTCGGTTATATCACGGATGAGGTTAAACTTTCTGCGGCTTACACCTACGTCGATGCGACAATTGATTCACAAGACGATGGTAACGCAATTCCAGCCCCTTTAATTCCTAAACATCAAGCAACCGCTTGGGTTGACTATGATGCCAGTACCACGTTGCTGCCTGGCCTCTACTTAGGTAGTGGTCTTCGCTACATAGGTGAATCTAAGAATGACAAAGCAGCTGAAGCTTACGTTCCTCATAGCACTGTTCCTGACGTCCTACTGTGGGACCTTGCAGCCATTTACGACATCACTCGACAATGGCAAGCTCAGCTTAATGTGAACAACGTACTCGACAAAGAGTACATCGCAGGTTGTGATTGGTACTGTTACTACGGCCAATCACGGACTGTAATGCTAAACGCCAATTACCGCTGGTAATCAAGCAGATACTAAAAGGCCTAGCGAGATGCTAGGCCTTTTTTTAGCTGTTATTCCACCGTTACCGCTTTCGCTAGGTTGCGAGGTTGGTCGACGTCGGTGCCTTTGATCAGCGCAACGTGGTAAGACAGCAGCTGCATTGGAACGGTGTAGAAGATAGGTGCAGTCACTTCGTTGACGTGCGGCATCTTGATGATCTTCATGTTCTCATCGCCTTCAAACCCAGCGTCAGCATCGGCGAAGACGTACAGCAGGCCGCCACGGGCGCGCACTTCTTCAACGTTGGACTTCAGCTTCTCAAGCAGATCGTTGCTCGGCGCGATAACGACAACAGGCATGTCCGCATCGATCAAGGCTAGTGGGCCATGTTTCAGTTCACCCGCGGCGTAGGCCTCTGCGTGAATGTAAGAGATCTCTTTGAGCTTAAGCGACGCTTCCATCGCGATTGGGTAATACTCGCCGCGGCCAAGGAACAAGGTGTGGTGCTTATCGGCAAAATCTGGAGCCAGCGCTTCGATCTCTTTGTCAAAGGCGAGCGCTTTTTCAATCGCACTTGGTAGCTCATGGAGCGCTTTTACAATCTCTGCTTCGCGCGTTTCATTAACGCGGCCTTGCAAGCGACCAATGGACACCACCATCATCAGCATCGCAGCAAGCTGGGTCGTAAACGCTTTGGTCGAGGCCACACCGATCTCTGTACCTGCGCGCGTCATAAAGGCAAAGTCAGACTCACGCACCAATGAGGAGCCCGCGACGTTACAGATGGTCATCGCCGCCATGTAGCCTTTCTCTTTGGCCAAACGCAGCGCGGCTAGGGTATCCGCCGTTTCACCAGATTGAGATAGCGTCACCAACAAGCTGTTTGGACGAACCACGAAATCGCGGTAACGGAACTCAGACGCGATTTCCACATCACAGCTCACGCCAGCAATGGATTCAAACCAGTAACGTGCCGCCATGCCTGAGTTGTAAGAGGTACCACACGCAATAATCTGCACGTGATCGACTTTGCTCAGGATCTCTTCGGCATTCACGCCAATCGCATTGGTGATGACGGCTTTGTCGGAAATACGACCTTCCATCGTGTTGATCAGCGCCGTCGGCTGCTCAAAAATCTCTTTTTGCATAAAGTGGCGGTATTTACCTTTATCGCCGGCATCGTGCTCAGCGTTGGACTCAATCACTTCACGCTCTACCGCTTCGCCGTTGGCATCAAAGACAGTGACTGAGCGACGAGTCACCTCTGCAACATCGCCCTCTTCTAGATACATAAAGCGGCGTGTCACGCTCAGCAGCGCAAGTTGGTCTGACGCAAGGAAGTTTTCACCGACGCCAAAACCAATCACAATTGGGCTACCCGAACGGGCAACCACAATGCGAGAGGGATCTTTGCGATCCACGGCTACCGTGCCGTAAGCCCCTTCCAATTGCTTGGCGGTTTTTTGCAGCGCTTCAAGTAATGTGTCTGAGGTGCGACGTTCCCACTCAACCAAGTGTGCAATCACTTCGGTGTCAGTTTGTGATTCAAACACGTAACCACGAGATTGAAGCAGCTCGCGCAACGCTTCGTGGTTTTCGATGATCCCGTTGTGGACGACGGCAATATCGCCAGACATGTGTGGGTGCGCGTTCACTTCTGACGGCTCACCGTGCGTTGCCCAGCGTGTGTGTGCGATGCCAGTGCCACCAAGCACGTTCGCTTGCTCGACAGCGTCGGCCAACTCTTGCACTTTACCGAGGCGACGTACGCGAGTGAGGTTATTGTCACTGTCGACCACCGCCACACCTGCTGAGTCATAGCCGCGGTATTCAAGACGGCGGAGACCTTCCACTAAAATTTCCGCCACATCACGCTGTGCCACTGCACCAACGATTCCACACATAGGTTCTACTCCCTTCCCTTTTGCTAGGGTTGTTTGATTTAGGCGTCAGCCGAATAAGCAGCAAGCAAAAAACACTGACGTATATCGCCAAGTGGCCAATTCGGTTCGTGCGCCGATAATATGGTTAAAACGAGATGCCTAGACTCACACTTAAGTTTAGGCACAAATTACGGTGACGCCGTGAGACTCAATCTGTTGTTGGTACTCCGGCGGCAAATCGCTGTTGGTAATCAATACGTCAATACTGTCCCAGGCGAGCTCTAAGTTTGGGATTTTACGGCCAATTTTCTCGGACTCGACCATCACAATCACTTCGCGTGAGACTTCCGCCATCACCTTGCTAAGACCCACAAGCTCATTGAACGTGGTGGTGCCACGCGCCAAATCGACGCCGTCAGCACCGATAAACAGCTGGTCAAAGTCGTAGGAACGCAGTACCGACTCTGCCACCTGCCCTTGAAACGACTCGGAATGTGCATCCCAAGTGCCGCCCGTCATTAGTAAAGTAGGTTCACTCTCTAATTCGTTAAGCGCATTAGCGACATTGAGCGAGTTCGTCATCACCACCAAACCACGCATGCCATCCAGTTGACGAATCAATGCGCCCGTCGTGCTACCACTGTCGATGACAATACGGTTGTGTTCACGGATTAAGGTGGCGGCAGCTTTCGCTAGCTCATTCTTGCGAACCGAAACATTTTCACTCAATTCATCGCTGACGACTTCTTTCGGTAGCGCGATCGCCCCACCGTAACGGCGAAGCAACTGACCATTTTTCTCTAAAGAAGCCAGATCCTTTCTAATCGTGACTTCAGAGGTCTCAAAACGCTGAGAAAGCTCTTCAACACTGACCTCTCCTTTCTCGTTAACGAGATGGGAAATAGAGTGTCTTCTTAATTGAGTGTTTCGTTTCGACATGACTACCAAAAATCAAAGTTTCAAATCAAAACAAATTATAATCAAAACGAAACATTTTCGTCCATTTATTTTGAACCAAAAAATAAAAAAATTGCGGCAAAACCTTGTCCTAAGACAATTCTTAAACAGTGATCCTTGAGTCAATCAGTGGTAGAATTCGCCACCGAAAAGAAAAAAAATTACAGAATTGACTGTTATTTTTTTGCAACTAACCGCTGATATCCTAGGTTAGTCACAAATTTGCGGCGAATTTTCCCATCAATTTAGTCATAAAATGACTAAATTTGATGAAAGACTTTCAGTAGCGAAGTTGACCTTGAAAGTACGTTTTTCTCTATGAGCGACGTCTCATTTAGCCCGAGAAAACGCTCGACTTCGACATGATCCATGACTTTCAAATTGTAACTATTATTGACCGGAGAGTATCTTCCATGAAAAAGACCAAAATCGTATGTACGATTGGCCCTAAAACTGAATCTGTAGAGAAACTGACTGAGCTTGTAAACGCAGGCATGAACGTAATGCGTCTTAACTTCTCTCACGGTGACTACGCAGAACACGGCACTCGTATCACGAACTTCCGTGAAGTCATGGCAAACACTGGTAAGCAGCTTGCGATTCTTCTGGATACTAAAGGTCCTGAAATCCGTACGATCAAACTAGAAAACGGCGATGACGTTGATCTAGAAGCGGGTCAAGAATTCACGTTCACAACAGACACTGCTGTTGTTGGTAACAAAAACACCGTTGCGGTCACTTACGCAGGTTTCGCTGCTGACCTAAACGTTGGCAACACTATCCTAGTCGATGATGGTCTTATCGAGATGGAAGTGATCGCAACAACAGAAACTGAAGTGAAGTGTAAAGTTCTAAACAACGGCGCACTAGGTGAAAACAAAGGTGTTAACCTTCCTGGTGTTTCTGTTCAACTTCCAGCTCTATCTGAAAAAGACAAAAACGACCTTAAATTTGGTTGTGAGCAAGGCGTTGATTTCGTTGCCGCTTCTTTCATTCGTAAAGCAGCAGACGTGAAAGAAATCCGTGAACTTCTAGACGCAAACGGCGGCGAAAACATCCACATCATCTCTAAGATCGAAAACCAAGAAGGTGTGGATAACTTCGACGAGATCCTAGAGCTTTCTGACGGTATCATGGTTGCTCGTGGTGACCTAGGTGTTGAAATCCCAGCAGAAGAAGTGATCTTCGCTCAGAAGATGATGATCGAGAAATGTAACCGTGCACGTAAAGTGGTTATCACAGCGACTCAAATGCTGGATTCTATGATCAAGAACCCTCGTCCAACACGCGCAGAAGCGGGTGACGTAGCGAACGCTATCATGGACGGTACAGATGCAGTGATGCTTTCTGGCGAAACAGCAAAAGGTAAGTACCCAGTAGAAGCGGTAACTATCATGGCTCAAATCGCTAACCGCACGGATTCTGCACTAAAAGCGGAACTAGGTTCACGCCTAGACAGCCCACGTCTACGCATCACTGAAGCGGTATGTAAAGGCGCTGTAGACACTGCTGAGAAGCTAGCGGCTCCTCTTATCGTTGTTGCAACAGAAGGCGGTAAGTCTGCTCGTTCAGTACGTAAGTACTTCCCAACAGCAAACATCCTAGCGCTAACGACTAACAAGAAGACAGCCGCTCAACTTGTTCTGACTAAAGGCGTTCGTCCAGTATTGGTTGACTCAATCGACAGCACTGACTCTTTCTACATCAAAGGTAAAGAGTTGGCACTTGAGTCTGGCCTTGGTAACAAAGGCGACATCGTTGTAATGGTATCAGGTGCACTTGTTGCTTCTGGCACAACCAACACAGCGTCAGTTCACGTTCTATAATCGTTGAACTCAGTAACATGAATCAAGGGAGCTTCGGCTCCCTTTTCTTTTGCCTGCAATCACGGAGACGCATAGAGCAGTGAACAAAGAGAGTGTAAATAGAAAGAAAATTGGGGGGACTAACTTAGGCACTGACGTGCTCAATGAAGACGCGACGTACTTTAAGAAGAGACCTTCTTTAAGACGAAAGAGTTCGTTATGCGATGTCGTCGCTACTGCGACAAATAGAGACGCGGTTGCGCCCTAAGGTTTTTGATTCATACAGTGCGATATCCGCGCATTTATAACAGCGAGTGTAATCGTGAGTCATATCCGTAACCCCCACACTGATCGTGACCGGAATATCCAGTTGATTCGCCGTCGCTACTCTCAACCTATCGAGCGCGCGTTCTGCTTCTTCAAGCGGCGTGTGAGGCATGATCACTGCAAACTCCTCACCGCCAATTCGCGCCACAAAATCAGTATCGCGTAAGCGCTCTTTAATCAGATTGCCTACACGCTGAATCACGCGATCCCCCTGGTCGTGCCCTTGCTCATCATTGATTCGCTTAAAGTAATCAATATCAATCAAGGCAAGGCAGGTGGTGTTGCTCTCTCCGTAGCGCTCCACTAGCTTGGCACTCTTTCTTAGCTCTGCATCAAACTTGCGTCGATTCCAAAGCTGGGTTAACTCATCAATTTCGCTCAGCACCCTGAGGCGCTCTTCAAGGGCAACGCGATCAGAAATATCCACGAGAGAGGTGATGTAATAACTGACGTTGCCCGTTTTCGATAATACGCTCTGAACACGTGCAATCACAGTGACGTCATAATCGAGCGGCGAACTGTTGAGTCTCACCTCTCCTTCCCAAAACTGATGCTTAGACAGTTGTTCAAAAATGTGCATTGAGGCTTCGATCTGCTTTTCCCCCAGCAAGATCTTGAACACATTCCGATTCACCACCTCTTGTTGGCTTAGTCCCGTAAGCTTATTGAACTCATCATTGACTAAAATTGCTCGATACCAGCGGTCGGTGATGATCACCGCCGACATCCCACTGAGCGCCGCTCTCGCCAGTTGGCTCTCAATACTGCGTTTACGATAATAGAAGATCAATACGCCGCCAGGCACGATCACTGCGATCACCAATAAGATCGCGAGTAGTGCCTCTTGAAACAGCTCCAACAATTCTCGACCCGTGAGATCATTGAGCTGCTGCTGACTTAAATGGATCACCAAGTACATTTCATGGCGAGGAGAAAGGAACAACTTTTCAAACACGAGTAGCTCACCGTTCTCCATCACTGAGCCGGACTCTTTCACCTGCATTTTGGCCCAAGCTTGAGGAAATAGTTGAGGCAAACTGAAGTGCTTACGCTCTTCAATCACATGGCCAAAACGCTCTTGTTGATTGTCGCTGACTAAGAAATAACCGCCGTCATTAGCGAGTTTTGGTCGCAGTAGGCCATCGGGGGCATAGTTGAGTCTCGATGCCAACGCTTCCACATCGACATTAAGAATAAGGTAACCCGTCTTCACCTCATCAATGTATATCGGAGTCAATAAACGCAGGCTAGGACGATAGGGATACACCACCTCGCCACGCTCGATTTCCAAATCGACGCCCCAAGTCCCTATCTCGTTTTTTGCCAGAGTTTGAGCGTAATCAAAGTAGTCGCGCTGCGATTTATTTTGCAGGTTCTCCTCACTCACGACCGCACTTTTGCCATCGCGGAAGTTCACGCGGATCTGCTCTTTGCCTTGACGATCCAGATAGCGGACTTGGGTATACCACAGCTGGCTGTCGGTCACCGAGACCCAAGACTGCTCGACAATGGTTTTATGCTCGTCCGTTGGCTCGGCTATATAGTCATAAAGATTACGACTGTGCGATAACAAATTGACGACAGAAACAAACTGATTGCGAACATTCAGATACTCGCGTTCGCTGTAGGTCAATTGATGTGAAGCTTGAGTGATGATGGTGTTCATTGCCGCCGTTTTTACTTCTTGGTATCGGCCATGATAGTAAGTCATCACTATCAATATGAGCACTAACATAACTAGTATTAGATACCAAAAGTTACTGCGGCTTTTCATCACTAGCTATGCTCTTAAAAAAATGAGGAGGAAGTATAGCATTAATACGAAAGTCGATTAAAGAGCGAGCGATGACACATTCGACGCCTCGCTATTTTTCCCTTTAAAAAATAAAGGCTTTTAGTAAGAAATCAATCAATCTGATAAATAACATCCACGCTATCACGAATGATGATCGATGAGTCTTGGTAGCCCACTGACTCTCTTTTCGCGTCCATACTCATGGTACGCATCAATACCGGTTGGTTTTGCTGACTGCGATAATCGATTCGCCACACGCCTTTGAGTGTTTTACCAAACCCTTCAGACAACGCGTGCGCTTTCTGATTGGCATCACGGATCGCCGCTTGACGCGCTTGATCTTGGTAACGTGCGGCCTCTTTTACTTTCAACTCAATATTGCTCACTTGGTTGATGCCCACACTCAGCGCCAGGTCAAGATAATCATTGAGCTTTTCCAGTTCATTGACCGTGACTTGAATGGTACGAGTCGCACGATAGCCGACCAACTCAGGAGCCCCATTCTTAGGATACTGATATTGAGGTGAGAGATAGAGATTAGAGCTTTGAATCTGCTCGCTCGGGACTTCTTCTCGCCCTAACGCTTTGAGAAAGTCACTCACCACTTGGTCGACGGCTTGTTTTGCCTGCTCTGCGGTGAGCATCGATTCGACCACGGTCACCGTAAATTTCGCCATATCAGGCTCAGCGGTGACCTCACCATAGCCTGTGGTACTGAGGTGGGGAAAATCTATCTCGGCAAAGCTCGGCGCGCTGGCCACACATGCCAGCAAAGCGAGCCAGCGACATTGAACGCGCACAGCAGACATTCGAGTTGGGTTGGTCATAAAGCGATCCGTATGTTAGGTATTTCATACATAATAGAAAACGTTGATTTCTTCACCAAGTGAGACAAGAGAAAACTGACAAAGAATTAACGACTCGGCTGGATCAGGTGCTGCTGCGCATAACTGAGAATCGCTTCGCTGACTTCTTTCAGCAGGCCTGTTTCGAGTTGCCAGTGGTGCCAATACATCTCAAAGGAGAGACAATACCCGGGAAGCAAATCGACCAAAGTGCCCTGCTCAAGCTCCTTTTCGATCTGTATGGTGGGGATCAAACAGTAAGCGCAATGGTTAAGCGCCATATTGACGAACGCCTCAGAGCTCGAGACCCAGTGGTTGATCCCTCGATCAATATCAATGCCATGTTGCTTAAGAAAATCTCGATGCAATGGATCGTGTTGATCAAACGAGACCGCAGGGGCTATCGAGAGCGCCTCTTTGGTCAATCCTTTTGGAAAAAAACGCTCGCGAAACTGCGGCGTGGCCACGCAAATGTAATCCATCCGACCCAAATAGCGGGCCACGCAACCACTGAGGGCTTGGCTTGCCATACTGATCGCCCCCACCACCTCACCTTGCTTGAGTTTATTTAGTGTACGGCCCTCTCTATCGACTTCAAACCTCATCTCGAGCGGGTGCTTTTTCAGTACCGGGCTCAACGCCGGTAGTAGCCAGGTGGCCAAACTATCGGCGTTGGTCGCAATCGAGATCTGACGGATTTGCAAAGGCTGCTGATTGCTAATTTCCGGAATCAACTCTTGTTCCAGCAATTGAATGCGCTGATAGAAACCGAGCAGCTTTTGACCAAGGGGAGTAGGCCTTGGTGGCTGGTCACGAACCAAGACGGGCTGCGCCACGAATCGCTCAAGTTGTTTGATTCGCTGTGAAACCGCAGACTGGGTGACATACAGCGCATTGGCCGCTTTATCAAAGCCACCGGTTTTGATCACGCTATCCAGCGCTTCAATCCAACGATAATCCAGCCCTTTCATCGCACCATCCTCATAAGCATTACTAATAATCAATTAAAATCATTAATTGTATTTATATCTTAATTCTGATTATTGTGGGCGCCTATCATGAACAAAAAGAGAGGTTATCGTGAGTTTCTGGTTAATGCTGCAAGGGTTTGGCTTAGGGGCCAGTATGATTATCCCCATTGGCGCGCAAAATGCTTACGTACTGAATCAAGGCATCAAACGTCAACACCACCTGACTACGGCGACGATCTGCAGCTTTCTCGACATGCTGTTTATCTCTGTCGGTATTTTTGGCGGCGGGGCGATTCTGTCACAAAATGAGACCTTGCTGACTTTAGTGACCATCGGCGGCATTCTGTTTCTCGGCTACTATGGGTTTCTTTCTCTGAAAAGTGCGCTGGCCTCCCACAGCGAAGGGCTACAAAGCAGTGAGCTATCGCGCGGTCGTAAAGCGGTCATTTTAGGCGCGCTCGCCGTCACCGTATTCAATCCGCACCTTTATCTCGATACCGTGGTTATTTTGGGATCCATCGGCGGCCAATTCGAAGGTCAGGAGCGACTCTCTTTCGCCATCGGTACTATCTTGGCGTCCTTTGTGTGGTTTTACGGGCTGTCGATTGGCGCCGCTAAATTGGCGCCCACCTTATCCAAACCTAGAGTAAAACAAGTGATTGATTTTCTGGTCGGTACCATGATGTGGGTCATCGCGGGCATGCTCGCCAAGCACTTGCTGCAAGGCTGGGGATGAGTGGATAAAACAAAGCGAGGCTCAAGGGCCTCGCTTTTCGCTTTACGTCGTTCAATCGTATTAGTCGACTTTGTTGAGATGCACGTCCATTTGTGGGAATGGAATCTCAATACCCGCCGCATCCAACGCTTCTTTAATGTTTTGCATGGCGTCGAAGTAAACCCCCCAGTAGTCCGCCGTTTTCACCCAAGGACGAACCACAAAGTTCACCGAAGAATCCGCCAAAGCGAGAACACCAATCGTGATATCTGGATTTTTCAAGATACGCGGATCTTTTTCCAACGTTTCACGGATCACTTGCTTGGTCTGCTTAAGATCTGCCTTGTAGGAAACGCCAATCACGAGATCAACACGTCGCGTTTCATGACGAGAGTAGTTGGTGATCGCACCGCCGATAACGCCAGCGTTTGGCACCACGACCATTTTGTTGTCAGGCGTTTTCAGCACCGTTTGGAAGATTTGGATGGAATCAACGCTGCCTGCCACACCGGCAATCTCAACATAATCACCGGATTTGAAAGGACGAAACGCAACAATCAACACACCCGCTGCGAAGTTAGACAGCGAGCCTTGCAACGCTAAACCAACCGCAAGACCGGCCGCACCGATAACCGCAACCACAGACGCCGTTTGAACACCAATTCGGCCGAGCGCGGCAATCAACACAATCACAAAGAGTAGGTAGCGAACCAGACCGTGAATAAAGTCGACGACCGCTTTATCCATCTGCTTCTTCTCTAGAACTTTAGATATGCTGTTAGCAATGCTTTTAACAATGATGTTACCAATAAACAGTATAGCGACCGCAGAAATGATGTTCACACCATACTGAATCAGTAAATCTGAATTGTTATTTAGCCAAGATTCGGCGTGAGACAAGCTGTCGATGATTGGCGTTTCAATCCCTGTTGATTCTTCTGCCATACTCTCTTTCCTCTATTAAAGTGACTTAGTTGAATAGTTGTAGCTTACAGATTACGCAAAGCCATGGTATTTCGCCAGAGTTTATAACAATTTATATTCATTTGTATTAAAAAGCGGACACAAAAAAAGCCGCTCGATGAGCGGCTTCTTATCAATCAGAGTGACGGCTGAATTACAATACATCAACCGCGTTTAGGTCAGCAAATGCTTTCTCTAGACGAGCAACCATTGAAGCTTGACCAGCACGTAGCCATACGCGTGGATCGTAGTACTTCTTGTTTGGCGCATCTTCGCCAGTTGGGTTACCGATTTGACCTTGTAGGTAATCGTGGTTTTCCGCTTCGTACTTACGGATACCGTCCCATGTTGCCCACTGAGTATCAGTATCGATGTTCATTTTGATGACACCGTAGCTGATTGACTCTTGGATTTCTGCTTCAGTTGAACCAGAACCACCGTGGAATACGAAGTTTAGTGCGTTAGGTGCAATACCAAACTTCTCAGCACAGTACGCTTGAGAGTCACGTAGGATAGTTGGAGTAAGAACAACGTTACCTGGCTTGTAAACGCCGTGTACGTTACCGAAAGACGCTGCGATAGTGAAACGAGGGCTGATTGCCACCAATTTCTCGTAAGCGTAAGCCACGTCTTCTGGAGAAGTGTACAGCTCAGATGCGTCCATGTGTGAGTTGTCAACGCCGTCTTCTTCACCACCAGTACAGCCTAGTTCGATTTCTAGCGTCATACCCATTTTCGCCATGCGAGCTAGGTATTTTGCTGAGATCTCGATGTTCTCTTCTAGAGACTCTTCAGAAAGGTCAATCATGTGAGAAGAGAAAAGTGGCTTGCCAGTTTGAGCGAAGAACTCTTCACCCGCATCTAGTAGACCGTCGATCCAAGGAAGCAGTTTTTTCGCTGCGTGGTCAGTGTGAAGAATAACAGGCACACCGTAAGATTCTGCAACAGCGTGAACGTATTTCGCGCCAGCAACTGCGCCAAGCACTTGTGCGTCTTGACCTTCAAGTTTTAGACCTTTACCCGCAAAGAAACCGGCACCGCCGTTAGAGAACTGAACCACAACAGGCGCTTTTACTTTCGCTGCTGCTTCTAGAACGCCGTTGATTGAGTCTGTGTTTACTACGTTCACTGCTGGTAGAGCGAAGTTGTTTTCCTTTGCAACTTCAAACACTTTCTGAACGTCATCGCCAGAGATAACACCTGGTTTTACGAAATCGAAGATCTTAGACATGGATTTAATCCTATTAGCTGTCATTTTTAAAAATGGTCGTTATAAAAATAAAACTTTTCAGTTTAAATTCTTGCAAACGTTTGCTCACAACTTGCGCTATTCTAGCAAAAATGTGATGTGCCGCAAACAAGAAAGCGGGAGAGACTCCCCCGCTTTCTATCAATTACTTAGCGCGTGCTTCTAGCATTTCAACCGCTGGAAGGACTTTACCTTCTACAAACTCAAGGAACGCACCGCCGCCCGTTGAGATGTAAGACACATCTGCTTTGATACCGAACTTGTCGATCGCCGCTAGCGTGTCACCACCACCTGCAACAGAGAAACCTTCAGACGCTGCGATCGCTTCAGAGATACCTTTTGTGCCCGCTTCGAAGTTCTTGAATTCGAATACGCCCACAGGACCGTTCCAAAGGATGGTTTTCGCGTTCTTCAGAATCTCAGCCAATTGCGCGGTAGAGTTTGGACCTAGGTCGAAAATCATGTCGTCGTCTTGAACTTCAGATACGTCTTTGATTTCCGCTTCTGCGTTCTCATCAAATGCTTTTGCACAAGCAACGTCAGTCGCCACTGGAATCGCGCACTCTTCCATTAGCTTTTTCGCTGTGTCGACTAGGTCTGCCTCGTATAGCGATTTACCTACGTTGTGGCCAGCCGCTGCGATGAAGGTGTTAGCAATACCGCCACCGACAACCAGTTGGTCAGCGATTTTAGACAGAGACTCAAGCACAGTCAGCTTAGTCGACACTTTTGAACCACCAACGATAGCAACCATTGGACGCGCAGGCTTGTCCATTGCTTTACCTAGCGCTTCTAGCTCGTTCGCAAGTAGAGGACCTGCACACGCAACGTCGGCGTGCATACCCACACCGTGAGTTGATGCTTGTGCACGGTGAGCCGTACCGAATGCGTCCATTACGAAGATGTCACAAAGTGCAGCGTACTGCTTAGACAGTGCTTCGTCGTTTTTCTTCTCGCCAACGTTGAAACGAACGTTTTCTAGAACAACAAGCTCGCCCGCGTTCAGCTCTAGACCGTTTAGGTAGTCTTTCGCTAGCTTAACTTCGCAGTCAAGTGCATCGTTTAGGTAGTTTACGACAGGTTGTAGAGAGAACTCTTCCGCGTATTCACCCTCTGTTGGGCGACCTAGGTGAGAAGTAACCATCACTTTCGCGCCTGCTTCTAGGCAGTGCTTGATTGTTGGTAGAGACGCGAGGATACGCGCATCAGAAGTTACTTTGCCGTCTTTTACTGGCACGTTTAGGTCAGCACGGATGAATACACGTTTACCTGCTAGATCCAGGTCAGTCATCTTGATTACAGACATGGTTTGTCCTCTCAACTATTCAAAAAATAAAGTTTTCAGTCACTCGGCAACCCTGCCAAGCCTATTAATTCTTCAAACTGGTTTTGATATGGAGATTATCAATATTTATTTCAAGGGTAAAAATAAATATTACTCCACCGCCTTTCGGCGCTTCCAATCTGGGTAAAAATGACCGCTAAAAGGCACTACCCAGCTTGTTCTGAAGCGGCCTGCATTGCGAGCGCAGTATCCAGCATGCGGTTCGCAAAGCCCCATTCGTTATCACACCAAACCAACATTTTGACTAGGTGCCCATTACTCACGCGAGTCTGGGAACCATCAACAATGGCACTGTGGGGATCGTGATTAAAGTCAATCGATACGAGCGGCGCTTCAGTATAGTCAACAATGCCGTGTAATGTACACTGAGATACGTTAACAATGGTTTGATTTACGTCATTAACTTTCACATTCGTATTAATTGTGACACTTAAATCCATCGCAGTGACGTTTACCGTGGGAACGCGCACGGATATGGCTTCGAATTTGTTGGAAAATTTCGGGAAGATTCTTTCAATCCCTTTGTGCAATTTCGTATCAACTGGAATGATGGATTGGCTGGCGGCTCGAGTACGACGCAAATCGTTGTGATACGCATCAATCACCTGCTGATCATTCATTGAGGAATGAATGGTGGTGATCGTGCCAGAATCGATACCAAAAGCATCATCTAAAGCTTTGATGATAGGGACAATACAGTTGGTCGTGCACGAACCATTAGAAACGACGCGATGCTCTGCGGTTAATGTTTCATGGTTCACACCATAGATGATGGTGTGGTCGAGATCACTGGCGCCTGGGTGGGAGAACAGCACTTTTTTAGCGCCGGCTTTGATGTGCGCTTGGCCATCGGCTTGCGAGCCATAGACACCGGTGCAGTCGAGCACCATATCGACCTCAAGATCGCGCCAAGGCAGTAGCTCAATGTCGTTTAGGTGCAAAATCCGAATCGAATCAAAGTCGCCACTCTCCACGACGCCGTGATGAATATAGATATGCTCTTGGTCATGCGTGATTTTTTTGCCAAAACGACCGTGGCTCGTATCGTATTGCAGTAAGTGCGCCATCGCATCAGGCTGTGCCAACTCGTTGACCGCGACCACTTTGATCTGCTGATGTTTGCCGCTCTCGTAAACCGCGCGCAACACATTACGACCGATACGTCCAAATCCATTGATCGCAATTTTAAGCATCCTTTCCTCACCCTACCTGATTTTCGTGTCACAGATAGTAACTGAGCCCGTGCCCAGATGCGAGTTCCAATCCCCGAAACCGCCTATTTCTAGTAACTAGGCACTAGGAACTAAAATAAAAAAACCGAGCCACTCACGACTCGGTTTCCTTCAAACTACATCGCCACAATTAAGCAAGCAGTTCTTTCGCTGTGTTCACGACGTTTTCTGTCGTGAAGCCAAACAGCTTGAACAGCTCTCCAGCAGGCGCTGATTCACCGAAGGTTGTCATACCGATGATCTTGCCGCCAAAGCCGACATACTTGTACCAGAAGTCCGCAATACCCGCTTCGATAGCGATACGTGCTGTTACGTCAGCTGGCAGTACGGATTCACGGTACGCTGCGTCTTGCTTATCGAACGCATCCGTCGATGGCATAGACACCACGCGTACTTGCTTGCCTTCAGCGGTTAGCTGCGCCGCCGCTTCAACAGCCAGTTCTACTTCAGAACCGGTGGCGATAAGGATAAGCTCTGGCTTGCCCGCGCAATCTTTTAGGATGTAACCACCCTTAGCGATGTTAGCCACTTGCCCAGCGTCACGCGCTTGCTGCGCGAGGTTTTGACGAGAGAAAATCAGAGACGTTGGGCCATCTTTACGCTCAATCGCCAATTTCCAAGCGACCGCAGATTCCACTTGGTCACATGGACGCCATGTGCTCATGTTTGGCGTTAGGCGAAGTGACGCCATTTGCTCAACGGGTTGGTGAGTTGGGCCATCTTCACCCAGACCAATCGAGTCATGCGTGTACACTTGGATGTTCTGAATTTTCATCAGAGCGGCCATACGCATCGCGTTACGGGCGTACTCCATAAACATCAAGAAGGTCGCACCGTAAGGGACAAAACCGCCATGCAGCGCAATACCATTCATGATGGCCGTCATACCGAACTCACGCACACCGTAGTGAATGTAGTTACCTGAGAAATCGTCTGCTTCCAGTGATTTTGAGCCCGACCACATGGTCAAGTTGGATGGCGCAAGGTCCGCCGAACCGCCCATAAATTCAGGCAGCATTTTACCGAACGCTTCAAGCGCATTTTGAGACGCTTTGCGCGAGGCAATGTTCGCTGGGTTGGCTTGCAGATCAGCAATGATTTGATTCGCTTTCTCTTCCCATTGCGCAGGAAGCTCACCGTTGAGACGACGTTTCAGCTCCGCCGCTTCTGTTGGGTACGCCGCTGCGTAAGCCTCAAACTGAGCGTTCCACGCCGCTTCAGATGCTGCGCCTGCGGTTTTCGCATCCCACTGCTCATATACGTCTGCTGGAATCTCAAACGCTGGGTGCTCCCAACCTAAGAACTCACGCGCAGCTTTGATTTCGTCTGCACCTAGTGGCGCGCCGTGACAATCGTGAGAGCCCGCTTTGTTTGGTGAACCAAAACCGATGATGGTCTTAGTACAAATCAGAGTAGGACGAGGGTCCGCTTTCGCGGCAGTGATGGCGGCGTTGATCGCCTCAGCATCATGGCCATCGACAGCTGGAATAACATGCCAACCGTAAGCTTCAAAGCGTTTTGGTGTATCGTCAGAGAACCAACCTTCCACTTCACCATCAATCGAGATGCCGTTGTCATCCCAAAAAGCGATCAGCTTGCCAAGGCCCAGAGTGCCCGCTAGTGAACATGCTTCGTGAGAGATCCCTTCCATCAAACAGCCATCACCCATGAATACGTAGGTGAAGTGGTCGATGATGTCATGGCCTTCTTTATTGAACTGCGCCGCTAATGCTTTCTCTGCCAGCGCCATGCCCACTGCGTTTGTGATGCCCTGACCAAGAGGACCAGTGGTGGTTTCTACGCCCGGTGCATAACCATATTCTGGGTGGCCCGGCGTTTTTGAATGAAGCTGACGGAAGTTTTTCAGATCGTCAATAGACAGCTCGTAACCACTTAGGTGCAGCAAAGAGTAAATCAGCATTGAGCCGTGGCCGTTTGATAGCACGAAACGGTCGCGGTTTGCCCATTCTGGGTTCGCTGGGTTGTGGTTTAAGTGTGAACGCCAAAGAACTTCGGCGATATCCGCCATCCCCATCGGTGCGCCTGGGTGACCGGAATTAGCTTGTTGAACACCATCCATGCTAAGTGCACGAATTGCATTGGCCAAGTGTTTACGAGAAGACATGTCTGCTCCTGAATGCATTAAGCGAATTGATAACTAAGGTGGGCGATAATTCTCGCAGAGCATCTACGCAGGTGCAATCGATTACTGTCTAATCAACGCCAGATCTACGATATTTATTGCAAATTTCTCGAAGACCGCCGGTTTTCGTTACTGTTTGATGCAAACGATTGCTCTTTACCTCACGCGGCGGATTGAGAAGAATACGCGTTTTTACTCTACTTAAATCACAAAAATAACTTGTAATTCGAGCACGCAAAACTAGAATAGACGTCTAGATGTAGATACACCTACATAATTTAACCTTATTTTTGTGCTGGGCGAGCAATGACGCCCATCCAACAGATTAAATGGAGCTCTCATGGCTAAGCACCTGTTTACTTCTGAATCCGTATCAGAAGGCCATCCAGATAAAATTGCAGACCAAATCTCAGATGCGGTTCTCGATGCGATCCTCGAGCAAGATCCAAAAGCTCGCGTAGCGTGTGAAACCTACGTCAAGACCGGTATGGTCATGGTCGGCGGTGAAATCACCACTTCTGCATGGGTAGACATCGAAGAGTTAACGCGCCAAACCGTACGTGAAATTGGCTACGTTCACTCTGACATGGGCTTTGACGCGGATTCGTGTGCAGTGCTAAACACCATCGGTAAACAGTCTCCAGACATCAACCAAGGTGTCGACAAAGCGGATCCAAAAGAGCAAGGTGCCGGTGACCAAGGCATCATGTTTGGTTACGCATGTAACGAGACTGAAGTCCTCATGCCAGCGCCTATCACTTACTCACACCGCCTAGTGCAAAAGCAAGCGGAAGTGCGTAAGAACGGCACACTGCCATGGTTGCGTCCAGATGCAAAATCTCAGGTTACGTTCCAGTACAACGAAGGTAAGATCGTTGGTATCGATGCGGTCGTACTGTCAACTCAGCACTGTGACTCTATCTCAACGCCGGATCTGCGCGAAGCGGTAATGGAAGAGATCATCAAGCCAGTTCTACCGGCTGAGTGGCTCAACAAAGACACTAACTTCTTCATCAACCCAACCGGTCGTTTTGTTATCGGTGGCCCAATGGGCGACTGTGGTTTGACTGGTCGTAAGATCATCGTTGATACCTACGGCGGCGCAGCGCGTCACGGTGGTGGTGCATTCTCTGGTAAAGATCCATCGAAAGTAGACCGTAGTGCCGCTTACGCAGCACGCTACGTAGCGAAAAACATCGTCGCGGCTGGTATGGCAGATCGCTGTGAAATCCAATTGTCTTACGCAATCGGTGTTGCGGATCCAACGTCTATCATGGTGGAAACGTTCGGTACTGAGAAAGTCTCGCACGACATCATCATTGAGGCGGTACGTCAGTTCTTCGATCTACGTCCATACGGCCTGCAAGAGATGCTGAACCTACTTCAGCCAATCTACAAGAAGACCGCCGCTTACGGCCACTTCGGTCGTGAAGAGTTCCCTTGGGAAGCGACGGATAAAGCCGCAGAACTGCGTGACTTCGCTGGTCTCAAGTAATCACTGAGCCACACTATTTCAGGGCTTTTGGTTCGCCAAAAGCCCTTTCTTTTGCCTGCTATCTGGCCTCCTCGCTCGCTGTGCTCACCCCGACCTCGCATCCCCACCCATCATTGAACAAAATTTAACCTCCCAGGTTGTAATTTACGCCATTGAGGTCAATAGTTAACAATATGTTAAATGAACGCATCCAAGGATGACGTCTTTACGTATAAAACCAGACGTGACTGCCATCCCCTCTGCGCCGAGTAACACGCGCAAAGCTTGTGTTCAGATCACGGCACCAACATAAAACTGAGAGTTCACACCCTTTAACGTCAGCGTCTAGGAGCACATCAGCGAATCGGGTCAGCACTCTCTCGTGTTTGCGAACGGCTTGCGTTTAAAAACGTCTTCTGTTTACAAATACGTAACAACCCCTTTTCTCGGCCACTACTCAAAAGGCAAAGAAGAGGATGAGAATCGAGATTGATCAAGGAGGAGTTATGCCTCGTACGGTTAACCCACATGACTTCAAAGAGCAAAAACATAAGGAAGTCAGCGACCACGAATACGCGCGCACCATACCGTGTAATCAGGTCAGTATCTCTGCCCCATTTCATTGGCTCGCGCTCGGCTTGCACGACTTTGTTCGCATGCCGCTGATTAGCGCTTTCTACGGCTTGTGCTTTATGGCGGCGGCCATCGGCATTGTTCTCCTCGTCCAGTGGCAAGGCACCCACCTTGTGGTGATGCCCAGTCTGGTCGTCTATATGCTCATTGGGCCTTTTTTAGCGCTCGGTTTGTATGACGCGAGCTGGGAGCGAGAGCGCGGACATAAACCCAGTTTGCTTCACTCGATGAAAGCCATCGGACGTAACTCCACTTCACAATGGGCGTTTGCCGTGCTGCTTGCGGTGTGTATGATTTTTTGGATGCGTATCGCGGCGCTGCTGCACGCACTCTACCCGTCGGTACAAGGGGCGCCGTTGAGCGACTTCCTCCCCTTCTTGATCATCGGCTCATTAGTGGGTTTAGTGCTGGCGTGTGTTGTGTTCAGTATCTCAGCGTTCGCCATTCCGCTGATGATGGAGCGACGCGTGGATATGATGACCGGCGTATTCAGTAGCTTTAACGCCGTCAAGTCCAACATCGGTGCTATGATCGTTTGGGCTGCGATCATTTGTGGCGGGATCTTAATAGGCTTTGCCACTTATGGTATCGGGATGCTCTTTACGATGCCGATACTCGGCTACGCCACTTGGCACGCGTATCATGAGGTGATTAAGAAACGC
Source organism: Vibrio sp. R10-SG-ISO4 (assembly GCF_059834135.1). Classification (NCBI taxonomy): domain Bacteria; kingdom Pseudomonadati; phylum Pseudomonadota; class Gammaproteobacteria; order Vibrionales; family Vibrionaceae; genus Vibrio; species Vibrio sp. R10-SG-ISO4. Next base: position 43,218 of record NZ_JCBDHJ010000003.1, on the reverse strand, counting down.
CATCACCCTTAACATGTGGCCTATTTGAGGTATAGTGAACGCCCCGAGCTCTCTCGGGGCGTTTTTTTATCCTGTATCTCTGCCAGCGAAGATGAGTCACCTGTGGATCTGACCCTCACCTATTCAACTCAGCGAGTGATCGCGCAATGCATCGAGCAAGCCCGCCAAGCGTTCGGCCGGCCGTTTCCTATGCCAACGCTCTCGTTTAAGCTGCGCGGTAAAGCGGCAGGAAAAGCGTACCTGCAACTCAATGAGATCCGCCTCAACCCGGTGTTGTTTTCGGAGAATCAAGCGGCGTTTCTCCAAGAAGTGATCCCCCATGAAGTGGCCCACCTTGTCACCTATCAAGTTTATGGTCGCGTTCGCCCGCACGGCAAAGAGTGGCAAGGGGTCATGGAGTCAGTGTTCGGTGTCAAAGCCAACACCACCCACAGCTTTGCTGTCACCTCTGTTCAAGGTAAAACCTTTGAATACCTCTGTGCGTGTCGCGGCTATCCGCTCTCTATTCGACGCCACAATAAAGTGCAGCGCAACCAAGCAAGCTATCGCTGCCAACAGTGTCAGCAGACACTGGTGTTTTCTGGCAAACAGTTGTCGTAATCCCCCACACTCCATCCCTGCCAGCTATCTATCCCCACTCAATCACACCCTATGGCGCGATCTCGTTCAGCGTAACAAATAACATCATCACTAAAATCCTACCTTTTTGCGTGCTAGACTGTGAAAAATAATACTTTTTTCATGCTTTAACGCTCACTCAGGTTTCATTATGTCTCGACTGCCCGTTTGGTTTACTGTGATGAGCTCGCTGCTAGCGGTGACGCTCTCTTCTGCTTTCTCTTTCGCGCACGCAGCGCCGCCGTCCTCTTTTTCCAAAGCAAAGAAAGAGGCGGTCAAGATCTACGCCGATCACCCCACCAGCTTTTACTGTGGCTGCAATATTGAGTGGCAAGGGCGCAAAGGCACGCCGGATCTTAACTCGTGCGGCTATCAGGTGCGTAAGCAAGAGCGCCGAGCCTCTCGCATTGAGTGGGAACATGTGGTGCCTGCTTGGCAATTTGGTCATCAGCGCCAATGCTGGCAACAGGGTGGGCGTAAATACTGCACTAAAAACGATCAGCAATTTCGCTCGATGGAAGCCGATTTGCATAACCTGACCCCAGCGATTGGTGAGGTCAACGGCGATCGTTCAAATTACAACTTTAGCCAGTGGAATGGGGTTCAAGGAGTGACCTATGGGCGCTGTGAGATGCAGGTCAACTTCAAACAGCGTGAAGTGATGCCGCCCGATCGAGCCCGCGGATCCATTGCTCGCACCTATCTCTACATGAGTAAAGAGTACGGATTTAAACTCTCAAGCCAGCAAACCAAGCTGATGAATGCGTGGAATAAAACCTACCCCGCCGACGCCTGGGAGTGCGAACGCGACAACCGCATCGCTAAAGTGCAAGGCAATCACAACCCGTTTGTGGTTGAGGCATGCCAAGCAACCCCATAACCACCTAGCTCTAGGAACTAGGCACTCGACTTCTCAGCACGCTTTATCTCACGCTAGCCCCTTGTTTTTTCGCTCAAAGGCATCCATGTTAGTGGGATAACTTTTGGATTTGCAGGAAACCAACGCAATGCGCATGCCACGACTCTATCACCCAGAGACCATCCACCAGCTTGGGCCTCTCGCCCTCAGTGACGATGCCGCCGGCCACGTCGGCCGAGTGCTGCGCATGAAAGAGGGTCAACAGGTGCTGTTGTTTGATGGCAGCGGCGCACAATTCCCTGCCACCATTACCGCTGTAGGAAAGAAAAACGTCGACGTCGAGGTGTTAGATCGCGTTGAACAAAGCTGCGAGTCACCGCTGGATCTGCACTTAGGTCAAGTGATCTCACGCGGAGATAAAATGGAGTTCACGATTCAAAAATCCGTTGAGCTTGGCGTCAATACCATTACGCCCCTTATCTCTGAGCGCTGTGGCGTCAAACTCGACCCCAAACGTTTTGAGAAAAAGCTCGCTCAATGGCAAAAAATTGCCATCAGCGCCTGTGAACAGTGCGGCCGGAATACCGTCCCTACCATTCGCCCAATTATGTCGCTCGAAGCGTGGTGCCAAGAGCAATTCGATGGCTTGAAGCTCAATTTGCATCCGCGCGCCAAATACTCAATCAACACCCTACCGACTCCGGTAGAAAAAGTGCGTTTGTTGATTGGCCCTGAAGGCGGCCTTTCTAGCGATGAAATCGATATGACTCAGCAATACCAATTTGAAGAGACGCTGCTCGGTCCTCGCGTGCTACGTACCGAAACCGCAGCCCTTACCGCTATTACCGCCCTACAAGTTCGCTTTGGCGATCTTGGCTAAACGGAGAACACTATCCATGATCAAACTCGGCATCGTGATGGACCCGATCTCGTCCATCAACATCAAAAAAGACTCTAGCTTTGCCATGATGCTGGAAGCGCAGCGCCGCGGCTACGAAATTCACTACATGGAGATGAAGGATCTTCATCTAGAACAGGGCGTCGCGATTGCGGACACCAAAGTGGTGGAGCTAAAAGAAGATCCAAGCGGCTGGTATCAGTTTAAATCTGAGCAGACCATTGAGCTGTCAGAGCTTGATGCGGTATTGATGCGTAAAGATCCCCCATTTGATACCGAATACATCTACGCGACATACATCCTTGAGCGCGCCGAAGAAAAAGGCACCTTGATCGTCAACAAGCCGCAAAGCTTGCGCGACTGCAATGAAAAACTGTTTACCGCGTGGTTCCCAGAGCTAACGCCAACCACCTTAGTGACTCGCAGCGCAGACAAGATTAAAGCCTTCCGTGAGCAACATGGCGACGTGATTTTAAAACCATTGGATGGCATGGGCGGCGCGTCGATCTTCCGTGTAAAAGAGAACGATCCTAACGTTTCCGTGATCATCGAAACCTTGACCAACCATGGTCAACACTACGCGATGGCGCAAACTTTCGTCCCAGATATTAGCAATGGTGACAAGCGTATTTTGGTGGTGGATGGCGAACCGATGCCCTACTGCTTAGCGCGTATTCCTGCCAAAGGAGAGACTCGCGGTAACCTAGCCGCAGGCGGACGTGGCGAAGCAAGACCACTGAGTGAGACAGATAAACAGATCGCTCTCGCTGTAGCGCCTACACTTAAAGAAAAGGGGCTGATTTTTGTTGGCCTTGACGTCATCGGCGACAAACTGACTGAGATTAACGTTACCAGCCCAACGTGTATTCGTGAAATCGAAGCCGCATTTGATATCTCCATTACCGGCAAGCTGATGGATGCGATTGAACGTCGCATTGAGCAGAAATAATCTATCGGTGATGGGATAACCCAGCTCTTGAGCGGCATTCGCGCTATGAGTGCCGCTCAATTTAAGGTGGAGTCATGATGAATTTAACCAACCATTTTCTCGTTGCCATGCCGGGGATGAAAGATCCCTACTTTAAGCGCAGTGTCATCTATGTGTGTGAGCACAACGAAGAGGGCGCTATGGGCCTCATGATCAATGCGCCTATTGATATCACCATTGGAAAAATGCTCGAACGCGTCGATGTGCAGCCCGTTCATCCGCAGCTCAACACCGACAGTCTGGAAAAACCGGTCCTTAATGGCGGGCCTGTGTCTGAAGACCGAGGCTTTATCCTTCATCGCCCTAAAGACACGTATGAATCCAGCATTCAGATGACCAATGAAATCAGTGTCACCACCTCCAAAGACATTTTGAGTGTGCTCGGCACCGAGGCAGAGCCTAATCGCTACTTGGTCGCACTGGGGTATTCCGGTTGGGAGGCGGGTCAGCTGGAATCGGAGCTCTCAGAGAATTCATGGCTAACCATTGAAGCCGACCCGTCGGTCATCTTTGATACCCCGATTGCCGATCGCTGGCAAAAAGCGGTGCAGATGCTCGGCATTGACGTCGCACAGCTGTCCAACGACGTCGGTCATGCGTAACCATTCCGTGTTGCGCTAAAACGATAAGCGGCGATAACCCCTCGCCGCTGATTCACTCTAATTTCACGAATCTAATTTCACTAAGCAGAACCCTTATGTCTAAAACCATCATGGCCTTCGACTACGGCACCAAAAGCATTGGCAGCGCCATTGGCCAAGAAATTACTGGCACCGCCTCACCACTAAAAGCGTTTAAAGCCAAAGACGGCATTCCCAATTGGGATGAGATAGGAAAGCAGATTGCCGAGTGGCAACCGAATCTGTTGGTGGTAGGGCTACCGACCGACCTGCACGGCAAAGACCTCGAAAGCATCACTCCGCGAGCCAAAAAATTCGCCAACCGCCTCCATGGCCGATTTGGCCTACCGGTAGAACTGCACGATGAACGCCTTTCGACCACCGAAGCCCGTTCCGAGCTGTTCTCGATGGGCGGCTACAAAGCGCTCACCAAAGGCAACGTTGACTGCCAATCCGCCGTGATCATTCTAGAAAGCTGGTTTGAAGCCCAATACCAATAACCCCAATTCCTAAAGCGAGTTCTATCAAACGCCCTCCCTCTAGAAACTAGGAACTCGCCACTAGGAACTCTAATCCATATCAATCTTAACGTTATCCAACGCCCCACCGCCAAAGCCTTCTTGGCGATTGGTTTTCAGCATGATACGCAAATCATTGGCGGAATCAGCACTGTGCAAGGCATCCTCTTCGTTGATCTTGTCCTCCACCACCAGTTGATACAGCGCTTGGTCAAAGGTCTGCATGCCCACTTGGTTGGATTTGGCCATGGTGCTTTTCAGCTCATGCAAATCGCCGCGACGAATCAGATCCGAAACACGTGGGCTGTTGAGTAGGATTTCAAACACGCCGTGACGCCCTTGACCGTTTTTATCGCGAATCAACTGCTGAGCGATCACGCCGCGCAGATTCATCGACAGGTCAAACAAGAACTGCTCTTTTTGCTCTTTCGGCACCAGATGTAAGATCCGCTCTAGCGCTTGGTTGGCGTTGTTGGCGTGCAGTGTGGCCATACACAAATGGCCCGTTTCAGCGAAGGTCATGGCGTATTCCATCGTCTCACGACTGCGGATCTCACCAATCAGAATCATATCCGGCGCTTGGCGCAATGAGTTTTTCAGCGCCACTTCATAGCTCTCGGTGTCGAGCCCCACTTCGCGCTGCGTCACAATGCAGCGCTGGTGTTCATGAACAAACTCTATCGGGTCTTCGACCGTCAAAATGTGCCCGCTGCGATGCTGGTTGCGATAACCCGTCATCGCGGCCATCGTGGTCGATTTACCCGAGCCCGTCGCGCCCACCACCAGCACCAAGCCCCGCTTCGCAATCGCCAGGTCTTGCAGCACCTCTGGCAGCTTTAACTGCTCAAACGTTGGGATTTTGGTTTCAATGCGACGAATTACCGCACCGGGCAACTCACGCTGGTGAAACGCCGAGACACGAAAGCGCCCCACCTCTCGCACAATGGCGAAATTGGCTTCGTGTGTCTGGGCAAACTCCGCTTGGCGTTTTTCATCCATCATGCCGACCAAGAGCGCATCCACATCAGGTTGAGTCAGCGTTTCACCGTGCGCTTTAAGCTGACCATCAACGCGATACAACAGCGGCGCGCCTACCGTGATATAGAGATCCGACGCTTTTCGCGCCACCATCTCTTCTAAACAGGCTGTAATGTCCATCCGTCACCTCTTAAAATGGCGTGCTTTGCACTTCAATTTTCTTCGCCACTTCGTCGGCATCCACCAAGCCTTGCATGATCAACTGCTTGGCATTTTGTTCCATGGTTTGCATGCCGTGCGCCGCGCCCGTTTGAATAACTGAGTACATCTGCGCCACTTTATCTTCGCGGATAAGGTTACGAATCGCCGGCGTCGCCATCATGATTTCATGACACGCCACGCGTCCCCCGCCAAGGCGCTTGAGCAGTTTTTGGGCGATAACGCTGCGCAAGGATTCAGACAGCATAGAGCGCACCATGTCTTTATCGCTCCCCGGGAACACATCAATAATCCGGTCAATGGTTTTCGCGGCGCTACTGGTGTGCAGCGTACCAAACACCAGGTGACCGGTTTCTGCGGCGGTGAGAGCAAGGCTGATTGTCTCTTGGTCACGCAGCTCACCAACCAAAATCACATCCGGATCTTCACGTAGCGCACTGCGCAGTGCGTTGTTGAAGCTGTGGGTATCACGGTGCACTTCACGTTGGTTAATCAAACACTTATTGTTGCTGTGCACAAATTCAATCGGATCTTCAATGGTGAGGATATGCTTATTGTGGTGACGATTTATGTGGTCCACCATGGCGGCTAATGTGGTGGATTTACCCGAGCCAGTGGGCCCAGTCACTAACACCAGGCCTTTTTCCATATTGGCAATGTCGGAGAAAATCTTTGGCGCCTCTAACTGTTCTAGGCTTGGGATCTCAGTCGGGATAGTACGAAAGACCGCCGCACAGCCACGGCTTTGATTGAAGGCGTTGACCCTAAAACGGCCAACATCGGAGAGTTCAAAGGAGAAATCGACCTCAAGGCGCTCTTCAAATTCGCTGCGCTGAGCATCATTCATGATGTCGAACACTAAGCGATGCACCTCAGAGTGCGACAAAGCAGGAACGCCCAGCTTTCTGACATCACCATCAATACGAATCATTGGAGAAACCCCAGCAGAAAGATGTAGATCTGAGGCATTATGCTTTACACTAAAATCCAGTAACTCAGCGATATCCATTTCAATTCCTTAATAAAGTTAGCTATGAGTAGTATTCAACAAAACATCGAACAGATCACCTCACAGATTGATGCGTCCTTACAAAAGTGTGGACGCCCTCGAGACTCAGTGCAACTTCTCGCGGTAAGTAAAACCAAACCTGTTACCGATATTTTTGCAGCAGCGCAGGTTGGGCAACGTGCGTTTGGCGAAAATTACGTCCAAGAAGGGGCGGATAAAGTCGATTACTTTCGCCAAAATCACCCAGAGTTAGAGTTGGAGTGGCACTTCATCGGCCCGATTCAATCGAACAAAACCCGTATCGTGGCGGAGAATTTCGCCTGGGTACATACTGTTGACCGCGCCAAAATAGCGCAGCGCCTTAATGACCAGCGACCAGAAGGCCTAGCGCCGCTGCAAGTGCTCATTCAAGTCAACACCAGTGGCGAAGCCTCCAAATCCGGCGCCAGTGGCGAAGAAATCTTCGCACTCGCAGAGTTGATTTCTACGCTGCCCAACCTCACTTTAAGAGGGTTGATGTCCATTCCGGCAAGCACACCCGATTACGCGGCTCAGCTAGGTGCATTCACTGAACTGGCTGAGCTGCAGAGGTCGTTGGCGCAACGTTTGCCCGACGTCACCTTAGATACATTATCGATGGGCATGAGCGGGGATATGGACGCCGCCATTGAAGCAGGCAGCACTATGGTGCGGATCGGTAGCGCGATTTTTGGCGCCCGTAGTTAAGCGCCATTCCCAACCATCAGGGGCCAACACTTTGGCCAAATAACACAGAGATAAGGATTCACTCCGCCATGGAACAGAAGAAGATTGCCTTTATTGGCGCAGGAAATATGGTTCGCGCTATCGTTGCTGGCCTTGTCGCCGATGGTTACCCAGCATCACTGATTACCGCGACGGCGCCGTCAACCACGCGCCGCTTGCCACTGGAAGAGACCTATGGCATTCACACCACCAGCGACAATATTCAAGCAGCAAACGATGCAGATGTGGTGGTTCTTTCGGTCAAGCCACAAATGATGGAAGCGGTCTGTCAGCCACTACAGGGCATCGACTTTTCCAACAAACTGGTCATTTCTATTGCCGCAGGCATTCATTGCCAACGCCTACAAGAGATGCTCGCCACAAAGGCGCCACTGGTGCGTGTTATGCCAAACACACCATCGCAACTCGGCAAAGGGATGAGCGGTCTCTACGCGCCAGAGAGCGTCAGTGATAGCGACAAAGCCTTTGCTGAGCAGCTGATGAGCGCAGTGGGCCGCTGCTGCTGGGTAGAGCAAGAGTCCGGCATCAACAACATCATTGCCGCCGCAGGCAGCGCGCCGGCATACTTCTTCCTATTTATGGAAGCGATGCAGCAAGAGGCGATGGCTCAAGGATTTGACAAAGAGACCGCCAGATTGCTCGTCCAGCAATCGGCATTGGGCGCGGCTGAGATGGTGGTCGCCAACCCAGATATTGAACTGTCGACACTGCGCGAGCAGGTGACCTCCAAAGGTGGTACTACCGCAGAAGCGCTGCGTACATTCAACGAACACCAACTTTCCGCTATAGTAGCCAAAGCAATGCAAGCTGCGGTCAGCCGTGCGAAAGAGATGGAAACACTGTTTTAAAGTTCTGTTTTAACAGCCCGAGCCTTGGCTCGACGAAGTAAGGTTACCCTATGAATTCAATGAGTTTTTTGATTTCCACACTGTTCGACCTCTACATTATGGTCGTCATTTTGCGGATCTGGTTACAGGCGGCGCGCGCCGATTTCTATAACCCCTTCTCGCAATTTATCGTTAAAGCGACACAACCGGTCGTTGCGCCGCTGCGCCGCGTGATCCCATCGGTAGGCAGCATTGATCTCGCCACCGTGCTATTTGCTTACGTGTTGTGCGTCTTGAAGTTTGTCGCCTTGATTTTGATTGCCTCAGGCGGCTCCGTCACCTTCAGTGCCGACTTCCTGTTCCTTGGCTTGCTCTCTTTGCTCAAAGCCGCAGGCAGCTTACTGTTCTGGGTTCTACTGATCCGCGCGATTTTGAGCTGGGTCAGCCAAGGCCGCAGCCCAATTGAGTACGTGTTCCATCAGTTGACTGAACCTATGTTGGCGCCAATTCGCCGCGTTCTTCCAGCCATGGGCGGCTTTGATTTGAGCGTACTGGTGCTGTTTATCGTGCTGCAGTTTGCTAACTTCCTGATGGGTGACATCATTGGCCCTATTTGGTATCAGCTCTAATGGCACTCGCGGCTTGGCTAGAGGGCAGCGATCTGGTGCTGCGCCTTTATATCCAACCTAAAGCAAGCCGCGATAGTCTCGTCGGGGTGCATGGTGATGAATTAAAAGTTGCCATTACCGCCCCTCCAGTAGACGGTAAAGCCAATGCGCATCTCACCAAATATCTTGCCAAGCAATGCAAAGTGGCCAAGGGCATGGTGGCGATAGAAAAAGGCGAATTGGGCCGCCACAAACAAGTGCGCATCGCCGACGCCAAGCAGATACCACCCGTTATCCAAGCCATCCTCTAGGGTGGCTTACTTTTACGTTCAAGCCTCATGCTGTCTAACCATGTAAGGACACCATGTCTACCAGGCATGAAAAACAATCATTGAAAGGAACGCTCATGAAAGCTCGCTTTTGCCTATTTTTACTCGCTCTGCTGGCACTCCCTAGCACCGCCGAGCAGTTCAAAACCATCAAAGACATCGAAGTGCACTACTCCGCCTTTAATTCGACCTTTTTGACCCCAGCGGTGGCGCGCAGCTACCAGCTCAAACGCAACGGGTACTCGGCTATCCTCAATGTCAGTGTGCTCGACAACTCAGCTGCCGGCAAACCTGCTATCAAGGCTGCGGTCAGCGGTCAGGCCAAAAACCTGATTGGCCAAAGCAAAACATTGGCGTTCCGCGAGATAGTGGAAGGGGAAGCGATTTACTATATCGCCGAGTTTCCAATCAGTAATGAAGAAACCTTGTCGTTCACGATTGATGTTAATGCTGGCATTAAAGGCACAGGACCAGTAAAGTTCAGCCAAAAATTTTATGTCGAAGAGTAAGACGATAGAGAGAGCGAGAGAAGTATGAAGAAAATCGTATTAGCCACGAGCAATCAAGGTAAAGTCCGCGAAATGGCGGATCTGTTGTCTGAATTTGGCTTTGATGTGGTCGCACAAAGTGACTATGCGGTATCAGAAGTGGCCGAGACAGGCACCACCTTTATCGAAAACGCCATCATCAAGGCGCGCCACGCCGCGAAAGAGACGGGGCTGGCCGCCATTGCCGATGATTCTGGCCTTGAAGTCGATTACCTACAAGGTGCGCCGGGCATTTATTCTGCGCGTTATGCCGGAGAAGGTGCCAGCGATCAGCAGAACTTGGAAAAGCTGCTCGCGGCGATGGAGAATGTCCCAGAAGCGCAGCGCACGGCGCGCTTTCATTGTGTTTTGGTCTTGATGCGTCATCACCAAGACCCTACTCCGATCGTCTGTCATGGCATGTGGGAAGGGCGCATTTTGACTGAGCCTCAAGGTGAACATGGCTTTGGCTACGATCCGATTTTCTTTGTTCCAGAAGATCAGTGCGCCAGCGCGCAGCTTGAACCCGCACGCAAAAAGCAGCTATCGCACCGCGGTAAAGCGCTTAAGCAGCTCTTTGCTCAGCTATCACAACAGCCGCTGTAACCGCTCATGACCACGCTCATGTCCACGTTCATGACCAAGCTAACGCCTCCGAATCTCAGTCTCTATGTCCACATCCCTTGGTGTGTACAAAAGTGCCCGTACTGCGATTTTAACTCCCATGCACTCAAGGATACGATTCCTGAAGCGCAATACATTGATGCCCTGCTTGAGGATCTCGACAGCGATATTGAGCGCTACCAGCTCAATGCTAACCCGCGGCCTTTGCACTCGATTTTCATCGGTGGCGGCACGCCAAGCTTGATTTCGCCTCAGGGCATTGAGCGCATGCTCTCTGGTATTCGTGCGCGCATTGCGTTTAAAGATGACATTGAGATCACCATGGAAGCCAACCCTGGCACGATAGAGGCTGAGCGCTTTGGCGGATACCAAGTTGCAGGAGTGACCCGCATCTCGATTGGCGTGCAGAGTTTTGCGGCCGAGAAACTCCAACGATTGGGCCGTATTCACGGCGAGCAAGAAGCCGTCAACGCAGCGAAACTTGCGCATACCATAGGCTTAAACAGCTTTAATCTCGATTTGATGCACGGCTTGCCGGATCAATCAGTCCAAGAGGCATTGTCCGATCTTGAACAAGCCATCGAGCTCAACCCTCCGCACCTCTCTTGGTATCAGCTGACGATTGAGCCCAACACCCTATTCTACTCCAAACCACCCGTACTGCCGGATGACGATGCGCTGTGGGATATTTTCGAGCTGGGCCATCAAAAGCTCACTCAAGCAGGCTACGTGCAGTATGAAATCTCTGGCTACAGTAAGCCGGGCTATGAGTGTCAGCACAACCTCAACTACTGGCGCTTTGGCGATTACCTTGGCATTGGTTGTGGCAGCGCTGGGAAGATAAGCTTTGCCGATGGTCGCATTGTGCGGACCACGAAAATCAAACACCCCAAAGGGTACTTGGCGGCGTATCAGAACCTCACCAAGCCCTACATATCTGATGAGCATCAAGTCGAGCACAAAGAGCGCCCTTTTGAGTTCTTTATGAACCGTTTTCGCTTACTTGAAGCGTGTCCGAAGCAAGACTTCATCGACACCACCGGCTTAGCGCTAGACGTGATCGCGCCAACTATGAACTGGGCCGTTGAAAAAGGCTATATCGATGAAAGTGTGACAAGCTGGCAAGTCACCGAGAAAGGCAAATTGTTTCTCAATGACCTGCTCGCAGCGTTTATGGATGAGAGTGAATAAGGGCGCGCGACAGGCCAACCTGCGCCCTAATCAGCACCAGTGAAAGCAAGCACTAAAAAATAGAGCGCCCGATACGCTGAGAAAACAACTCAAGGGCGCAAGTGCCCGCTAATGAGTTGCCAGAGGCGTCTAGCTCTGGTGACCACACTGCGATGGTCATCTCACCAGGAATCACCGCGACAATGCCACCGCCAACTCCCGATTTACCCGGCATCCCCACTCGATAGGCAAACTCGCCCGCGCCATCATAGAGACCACACGTCGCCAGTAGCGCATTGAGCTGCTTAGTTTGTGTCGGCGTGATGACCGGCTTTTGTGTTTGCACTGAGGTGCCTTTGTTGGCCAGGTAACTGAAGGTTTTCGCCAAGTCGACGCAACTCATTTTCAACGCACAAGCGTGAAAATAGTTGTTCAGCACCGGGATGACCTCGTTTTCAAAGTTGCCAAATGAGCGCATCAAATACGCGATCGCCGCATTGCGGTCACTGTGCATCATCTCTGATGCGGCCACCACTTTGTCATAGCAAATATGAGTATCACCGGATAACTGACGCACAAACTCCAGCAGCCTCTGCCTGGGCGCTGAAAGGCGCGAACTGAGCAGATCCGCCACCACAATAGCACCAGCGTTAATAAACGGGTTACGTGGAATGCCCTGCTCCATCTCAAGCTGAATCAAAGAGTTGAACGCCTGACCAGACGGTTCTTTCCCCACACGGCGCCAGATCTCTTCTGGCTGATAGAGACACATGGCTAACGTTAAGCTGAGCGCTTTCGAAATCGATTGAATCGAAAAGGGCTCATCGACATCCCCCGCTTTAAACACCTCACCTTGGTTAGTGAAAACGGCCATGCCCAGTTTGTCTGCAGGCACTCTCGCCAGCGCGGGAATGTAGTTAGCGACCTTGCCCTTGCCAATCAGTGGGCGCACCTCATCGAGAATGCTCGCTAGCATGTCATTGGTCGGTGTCATTGCAAAACCTCAATCAGTTCAACGAAAAAAGCCAACATGAATCATGTCGGCTTTTGTGACTCTACGTGGCGCTTAGATTAGCCAACGCGCTTATATTTGATGTCCCAAACGCCGTGGCCTAAACGATGGCCTCGGGCTTCAAATTTGGTGAGAGGACGCTCGTCAGGACGAGGAACAAAATCGCCCTCTGTGGCGATATTCTCATAGCCCGGCGCTTGATTCATCACCTCAATCATGTGCTGCGCGTAGTTTTCCCAATCTGTCGCCATATGGAAGATGCCTTCGCCTTCAATTAGCTTTTTGCGCACCATCTCAGCAAACTCAAGCTGAACGATACGGCGCTTATGGTGACGCTTCTTATGCCATGGGTCTGGGAAAAAGAGTTGCAGCGTCGCCAGACTGCTGTCTGGGATCATGTGCTCAAACACTTCAACCGCATCGTGACACATGACGCGAAGGTTGCTGATGCCTGCGTCACGCGCATCCGATAGACACGCACCCACACCTGGGCTGTGTACTTCAATACCGATAAAGTTCTTTTCAGGGGCATTCTTGGCCATTTCGACCAAAGAGGCGCCCATGCCAAAACCAATTTCTAGCACAACAGGGTTATCATTGCCGAACACCTCACGCCAATTGAGTCGCTCCGCTTTGTAATCGATGCCCATGGTCGGCCAGCACTCTTTCATCGCATTCTCTTGACCTTTGGTCAAACGACCTTCGCGACGAACAAAGCTTCTTACTTTGCGTATCAGTTTACCGTCTTCGTTGTACTCGTTGGTGGTCACTTCACTCATGATTCTGCCTGTCTAAAAATTGGTCTCGCCTCAAAGGGATTGTGATTATCCAAAGAATCGCCACTGGTGCAAGTGTTTTACGCGCACAAAGCGACAATTGCTCAAGCGCCTCAACACAACTCTAAGCTCAACCATGAGTTCAACATATCCCTACAGATTGTCGGTTGCACTCAAGGCGTGTTCTGTGGTGCAATTTTGCTCCATAAATCATAGAACACAGAGCAAGTCGTGACGCCTTATGCAACCGCCATCTTAGAGTGGTATGACGCCTATGGTCGCAAAAACCTTCCATGGCAACAGAATAAAACCGCCTACAGTGTTTGGCTGTCGGAGATCATGCTCCAGCAGACCCAAGTCGCTACGGTTATCCCATATTACCAGCGTTTTTTGGCGCGCTTTCCGACGGTGACCGCGCTTGCTGATGCGCCGCAAGACGAAGTGCTGCATCTATGGACTGGGCTCGGCTATTACGCCAGAGCGCGCAATTTGCACAAAGCCGCTCAAATCGTTCGTGACCAGTACCAAGGCGAGTTTCCACAACAGATTGAACAACTCAACGCCCTACCCGGCATTGGCCGCTCCACTGCGGCGGCGATTTTGTCCTCTGTGTACAAACAGCCACATGCGATCTTAGATGGCAACGTCAAACGCACTCTCGCACGCTGTTTTGCCGTAGAAGGTTGGCCGGGGCAAAAACGGGTCGAAAATCAGCTCTGGTCCTTTGCCTGTGAACACACACCAAGCCGCGACGTCGACAAGTACAACCAAGCCATGATGGACATGGGCGCGATGGTCTGCACGCGCAGCAAGCCGAAATGTTCACTCTGTCCTGTCTCCACCTTCTGCGCGGCCTACAAACAGGGTAATCCGCTGGATTACCCGGGCAAAAAGCCGAAGAAAGAGAAACCGGTCAAAGAGACCTGGTTTGTGATCTTGCATCACAACCAACAGGTGTGGCTCGAGCAGCGCCCACAGTCGGGCATTTGGGGCGGTTTGTACTGTTTTCCTGAACACCACAACGCTGCTATCGAACCATCACTCGACACCCGAGGCGTGCTGCCAAGCAGCATTGTCGACCAACAACCACTGATCGCGTTTCGCCACACCTTCAGTCACTATCACCTCGATATCACGCCAATTTTGGTAGACGTATCAAAGCAACCCGATAGGATAATGGAAGGCAGCAAAGGTCTTTGGTATAACTTATCCCAACCTGTAGAAGTCGGTTTGGCCGCTCCTGTGAAGCAATTGCTGGAGAGCTTACCGTCAGAACTACGCAGCATTCGATCAAAGGAGTCGTTATGAGCCGCACGGTATTTTGTGCTCGACTACAAAAAGAAGCCGATGGACTGGATTTCCAGCTCTACCCAGGCGAACTAGGTAAACGTATTTTTGACAACATCTCAAAAGAGGCATGGGCGCAGTGGCAACACAAACAAACCATGCTGATCAATGAAAAGAAGCTCAACATGATGGATCCTGAGCACCGTAAATTGATCGAAACCGAGATGGTCAACTTCCTGTTTGAAGGCAAAGAGGTCCATATCGAGGGATACACGCCACCGAGCGAATAACAGCAGCCTTTAAAGACACCCCATTAAGAGCGGGTGTCTTTTTTTTTTGAGAGAGATATGAAGAAGTTAGCTTACTTTGGCCCAGTTATATCCTTGAGCCTAGCCGTGGTCTTAACGGGTTGTAGCCGCGAATTTGTTGAAAGCCTTTATGACGTCAACTACGAGCCCACCAACCGTTTCGCCAAAAATCTGGCTGAGTTGCCTGGTCAATTTGAGAAAGACACCGCCGCACTGGAGTCGCTCATATCCAGTTTCTCTGGCAACATCGAAAAACGCTGGGGCCGCGCGGAAGTCAAATTCGCCGGTAAAAGTAACTACGTCAAATACATCGACAACTATCTAAGTCGTTCAGAAGTGAACTTCGATAAAGGACTGATCACGGTTGAAACCGTCTCTCCAACCGATCCTAAAGGCCACTTAAAAAACGCCATCGTCACCACACTGCTCACGCCCGATGATCCCGCGAACGTCGATCTCTTCTCCTCTAAAGGGATCAAACTCGAAGGTCAGCCGTTTCTTTATCGCCAAGTGGTCGACCAAGACAACAAAGCTATTCAGTGGTCATGGCGCGCGAATCGCTTCGCCGATTACCTCATTGCCAATCACCTGAAAGTGAAAGATGTCGACTTCAAAAAGGCCTACTACGTTGAAATTCCAATGGTGGAAGAGCAAATTGAGATCCGCAGCTATCAGTACGCCGATATTGTCCGCCGCGCATCGAAAAAATATGACATTCCAGAAGATCTTATCTACGCCATCATTAAAACCGAAAGTAGTTTTAATCCTTATGCGGTGAGTTGGGCCAACGCGTATGGTCTGATGCAGGTCGTGCCGAAAACCGCTGGGCGCGATGTGTTTCAACTGGTGAAAAAGAAATCCGGCCAACCGACGCCGGAGTATCTGTTTAATCCTGAGAACAACATAGATACGGGTACCGCCTACTTCTACATTCTCAAAAATCGCTACTTGAAAGACGTTCGCCATCCGACATCGCTCGAATACAGCATGATTTCTGCCTACAACGGTGGCACCGGGGGCGTACTCAACACTTTTGATCGCAACGACAGGAAACGGGCAATGCGTGACCTCAATGCCCTACAGCCAAATCAGGTCTACTGGGCGCTGACGAAAAAGCATCCCAACGCAGAAGCGCGTCGTTACCTAGAGAAAGTAACAAATTTCAAAAAAGCCTTTAACTCGGGGAGAACCTAATGTGCCAAAACGGCTAAATTGTCGGCACTTAACCACTTTTTTGTTTTTTTTTCCAAAAACAAGTTGACGCGAAGACGGAAAATCCGTTTAATAGCGCTCCGTCGCCCGGATAGCTCAGTCGGTAGAGCAGAGGATTGAAAATCCTCGTGTCGGTGGTTCGATTCCGCCTCCGGGCACCATATTTAAGGTGTTTGAAGTAAGACGAATGCAAAGATAATTGCTCTGCAATTATGTGTCGGTGAACTAGCTGTCCGCGTTCGATTCCATCTCCGGGCACCACAATTTGATTGTTGGTGTCTTAATAAAATATTAATACACAAGCAAAGCACAAAGAATACAGTGTGCCGACTTAGCTCAGTAGGTAGAGCAACTGACTTGTAATCAGTAGGTCACCAGTTCGATTCCGGTAGTCGGCACCATTCTTTTGCCTCGATAGCTCAGTCGGTAGAGCAGAGGATTGAAAATCCTCGTGTCGGTGGTTCGATTCCGCCTCGAGGCACCATTATTTGGTGTCATGTTTATACGCGATACACGAATAATTCCTCCTTAGCTCAGTTGGTAGAGCGACGGACTGTTAATCCGCAGGTCGCTGGTTCGAGCCCAGCAGGAGGAGCCACATCAGAGCCTCAGTCGAAAGACTGGGGCTTTTTTGTATCGACACCCTTATCGTTTCAGTACAAATATAGATTGCCTCCATCTCGCTTTTGGAGCTCCCGTGCCAAACAGTACAGCGCATATCACTCCCGGAGCAGAGAGTCAGAATCTAGGTAAGCAAGTTTAACGTTAAACACTAATCCATACGATAAGTAACAAAAAGCACGCTTTAACGCGTGCTTTTTCCTCTCTGTTATCACTCTTTGTTCTTTTCCACCCGGCTTTATACGCCAAGCGTTATGGTTCAAATCAGCAAAATGGGCAAAAACAGCCCACTAAGTATAGAAAAGCAACAAACGATATTTTTTTTGCAATTTGATGTTGACCTCAAACACGAAAAGTCTTTTAATACACCCCGTCGCCCGGATAGCTCAGTCGGTAGAGCAGAGGATTGAAAATCCTCGTGTCGGTGGTTCGATTCCGCCTCCGGGCACCACAATTTGATTGTTGGTGTCTAAGACAATTAAACATCAGCAAAGCGCAAAGAATGCAGTGTGCCGACTTAGCTCAGTAGGTAGAGCAACTGACTTGTAATCAGTAGGTCACCAGTTCGATTCCGGTAGTCGGCACCATTTATTCTTTATCGCAAACGAGATAATTCCTCCTTAGCTCAGTTGGTAGAGCGACGGACTGTTAATCCGCAGGTCGCTGGTTCGAGCCCAGCAGGAGGAGCCAATATCATTAACGAGCTTAGCTTGTTAATCCGGCGCCGACTTAGCTCAGTAGGTAGAGCAACTGACTTGTAATCAGTAGGTCACCAGTTCGATTCCGGTAGTCGGCACCATTTCTTTATTAGAGCTCTGTTCATAAAGAAACGTAAAAAGATAATTCCTCCTTAGCTCAGTTGGTAGAGCGACGGACTGTTAATCCGCAGGTCGCTGGTTCGAGCCCAGCAGGAGGAGCCACTTTTAAAGCCAAGTCGAAAGACTTGGCTTTTTTTGTGTCTCTATAAATCAAACAAAAAAGCAGCGACTCTAGGTCACTGCTCATATTCGACTTCGCGGTCGTGGGCTGAATTAGGCTTTCACGCCCTCTTGCTGATTCAGCCTCGCCACTTCATTATCGAGCTCTTCTAGCTTTTTCGCCATCTGCTCGCGGCATAGCGTTGCCAATTCACGCACATTCTCTTTGCCATACCCTTCGGTAGACACCGGTGGCAGCATTTCTACAATGACATGACCGTTGTTCCAACGATTGAGCTTCAAGCCACTGGTTGAGCTGCACACAATAGGAATGATCGGTAATTTCGCTCCCACAGCGGCGTGAAAGGCACCAGTTTTAAATGGCAGTAAGCCACGGCCACGTGAGCGCGTTCCTTCAGGGAACATCCATACAGAGACATCGCTGCTGTTCATGCTATCGACCACTTGATCAATGGTACCTTTCGCTTTCGAGCGGTTCGCACGGTCAATCAGGATATTACCGGTCAACCAGTACAGCTGACCAAACAGTGGCATCCACGCAAGGCTCTTCTTACCCACAGTGACCACTTTTGGTGTCACCGCCGAAGAGACAGTGAACAAATCCCAGTTGTTCTGGTGGTTGGCAATGTAGATATGTTGACCGCGTTGGTAGGCATCGTCTGGAATGCGCAGTTCTAGCTTGATACCAAACACACTCGACATTTTGCCAAACAGGCGACCGAAGGTGAAAACATGTTTAGGGTTGCGAGGGCTTAACAAGCAATAGCCGCAACCAAAAATAAACATAACAATTGCAAAAAGCGCAACAGCCAATACACGAAGTAGTGCAATCATTGTGGTTCTCCAAGAACACTATGAACTAAAAACTAGCTCGACTCTAACTGATCTCACCCTTATAAAAAAGCCGAAACTCCCGTTTCGGCTTACTATTGTCGGCAAGAGACTATGACAAGGTGTTAATCGCGAAAGCGCTCAATCTTGGCGCCGAGCGCTGTCAACTTGTCTTCGATTTTGTCGTAACCACGATCGATGTGGTAAATACGGTCAACGATGGTTTCGCCTTGGGCAATACAGCCTGCGATCACCAGACTGGCAGAAGCGCGCAAATCCGTCGCCATCACTTGAGCGCCGCTCAGCGAGGTCACATCACCGCAAATAACGGTATTGCCTTCAATCTCGGCTTTCGCGCCCATACGCATTAACTCAGGCACATGCATAAAGCGATTTTCAAAGATGGTTTCCGTGATCACACCACCACCCTTCGCCATCATGTTCAGCAAAGTGAACTGCGCCTGCATGTCGGTTGGGAACCCTGGATGTGGTGCAGTGCGAATCGACACGGCTTTAAGCTCGCGCCCAGTCATATCCACGGAAATCCAATCGTCTCCCGTTTCAACCAAGGCCCCCGCCTCTTCCAGTTTCGCCAGTACCGCTTCAAGCAAGTACGCACTGGTGTTGCGACACACCACTTTACCTCCCGATACGGCGGCAGCTACAAGGAAGGTCCCCGTTTCAATGCGATCGGCCACCACAGAGTGCTGACCGCCACCTAAGCGCTCAACCCCTTCAATCGTGATGGTGTCCGTACCTGCACCAGAAATTTTTGCGCCCAGCTTATTCAAAAACTCAGCCGTATCAACAATCTCTGGTTCACGCGCGGCGTTATCTAATACGGTTTTGCCATCTGCCAAGGTCGCAGCGCACATGATGGTGATGGTTGCGCCCACGCTCACTTTATCCATCACGATATGCGCGCCTTTAAGGCGACCATCGACGTGCGCTTTCACGTAACCGTCTTCTAGAGTGATCGTTGCGCCTAGTTGCTCTAAGCCGTGGATATGCAAATCCACAGGACGAGCACCTATTGCACAGCCACCAGGCAGCGAGACTTGGCCTTGACCAAAACGTGCCACCAGCGGGCCAAGCGCCCAAATCGATGCGCGCATGGTTTTCACCAAGTCATACGGCGCGCAGTACTCTGTGATGCAGCTTGGGTCGACATGGACACTGCCATTGCGCTCAACCTTAGCGCCAAGGCGCTTAAGCAGCTCCATCGTAGTATCGATGTCACGTAACTTGGGAACATTCGATACTTCAACAGGCTCCTCGGCCAAAATAGAGGCAAACAAAATCGGCAAAGCCGCGTTTTTGGCGCCTGAAATGGTGACTTCACCAACGAGAGGTTGCTTAGACCCCGTTACTCGAAACTTTTCCATGACTAAACCTTATAGTGACATCAACTTCTTATCACGAGCCCACTCTTGCGGCGTAAAGGCTTTGATAGAAACAGCGTGAATGTCATTTCTTTGGATGTATTCCATGAGAGGAGCATAAATTAGCTGCTGTTTTTTAACGCGGCTCATGCCATCAAAACACGCATCAACGGCCACCACTTCATAGTGGCTGCCCTCTCCTTTAACGTGTATTTCTTCCAGGTTTAGTGCGTTATTTAAAATCTGTTGTACTTGTGCGCTATCCACGATCCACCCCGGTATTAATTTTTAATGTGTCCAGCCAGCTCCTTGCGGATATTACTCAATTGAAAAAGGGTATTGAGTTCCACTGGTACGAAGCTGAGCATTATATGACAGTTTTGTTTTTTTGCATGCTCAATTAGGTGAATTAGCATCACCATTCCGGCAGAATCGATACGATTAACCGCTTTTAATGACCATTCTACGTTCTGCGCTTGAGGTTGCCACTGCCGCAATGTGCGCCAAAGTGCAGGTACGCTGTCTCTATCCAAATGGCCAGACAGTTCACAGCATTCGGCGGACAACGACTGCCATGTCGCCCCGCTCATTACGACTTGTTCTCGTAGCGAATCGGCGTTTTCGCCAGTGTTTGCAGCTCCTGTGCGACGGCAAGAATTCCTTCTTGGCGCAGCTTGCCACTCCACTCAGATTGTTTGCTCGACAGCATGCTGATGCCTTCTGCAATCATGTCAAACGCACTCCACTCACCACTCGATTTGTCTTTACGCAATTTGAACTCAAGCTTGATGTTCGGTCTTGGCGAATCAATGATGTCGAGCTTCACGCCAGTAATGGTGCGGCTGTCATCCACACGACCTTCAGGTTCAAATTCAATCGTCTGGTCGGTGTATTGGGTCAGCACTTGCGCGTAAGAGGCGACAATATAAGCGCGAAAAGCGTCGATAAACACCAATACGTCCTCACGCTTCGCCCCTTTTAAATTTGGCCCTAGCAGCTTGAGCGCCGCGTATTTTTCATCCACATACGGCATCAACTCTTGTTCTACGATGAGCTTCAATCTTTCTGGCTCTTGCTGAATTTGCGCCTGCTCCGCTTTGAGACGCGCAAAGGTTTGATCCGACACCTGAACCATCATTTGATACGGGTCTTGCCTGTTGACCTCTTTGGCTCCAACCGAAACACTGGCAATAACCAATGCGAGAGTAAGCACTAACTTTCTAAACATCCTTTTCTCCTTACTCTGCCTGTTTGTCAGAGTCACTGCCAAAGCTATATAGCACTTGGCCAATCAAATCTTCCAATACCAAGGCTGACTTGGTGTCTTCAATATAATCGCCGTCCACCAGCATCTGCTCATCATCAAAGACAAATCCAGGCGTCAAACCAATATACTGTTCGCCAATCAAACCTGAGGTGAGAATTTTAAGGCTCGATGTCTCCGGAAACTGGTCGAATTGGCGGCTAATCGACAAGGTGACCACCGGCAGCAGTGACTCAGGGTTAAGCTCAATTTTCGCCACGCGTCCAATCACTACCCCGCCCACTTTCACCGGCGAACGCACCTTCAAGCTGCCGATGTTGTCAAACTCGGCTTTGAGCGTGTAAGTGTCACCAGAACCGAGTCCTTTAACGTCAGCGACTTGAAAAATCATCACTAAGATTGCGCAAATTCCGGCAAGGACAAAGCTGCCGACCCATAATTCTGTCTTTCGTGTTTGTTGCATGATTAATTCCCAAACATCAAGGCGGTGAGTACGAAGTCTAGCCCCAGTACCGCGAGTGAAGAGTGCACGACGGTGCGTGTCGTCGCTTGGCTGATCCCGGCCGAAGTCGGCACGGCATCATAGCCATTAAACAGCGCTATCCAGGTCACTGTGATAGCGAATACAAAACTTTTGATGAAGCTGTTACCTATGTCTTGACCTAACTCAACCGACGCCTGCATCGCTGACCAAAAGCTGCCATGATCAATCCCTTTCCAATCAACGCCGACCAGTTGCCCGCCCCAGATGCCGACCGCCATAAATATCATCGTCAGCAGCGGCATAGAAATCACCCCGGCCCAAAAGCGTGGCGCAATCACTCGTTTCAGCGGATCGACCGCCATCATTTCCATGCTCGATAATTGCTCGGTGGCTTTCATCAAACCGATCTCTGCGGTCAATGCTGAGCCCGCTCGCCCGGCAAACAGCAGCGCCGTCACCACAGGGCCAAGCTCTCGCAGTAGCGACAACGCCACCATCTGGCCGAGTGCGCCCTCCGCGCCAAAATCCACCAAGATAACGTAGCCCTGCAAACTCAGTACCATGCCGATAAATAGCCCCGACAAGACAATAATGATCAGCGATTGCACACCGGCGCTATAAAGCTGCTTAACCAATAACGGCAAGTGTTTGACGGGCTGAGGGCGAGCGATGATCGCGCCCGCCAACATCAAACTCGAGCGACCAAAGGCACTCGCGATAGCTAAACTGCGTTGCCCTATATGAGCGATGACATTGACCAAATCCGACATTAGGAGAACAGCTCCTTTGCGATGGGTTGAGAGGGATAACGAAACGGCACAGGGCCATCGGCCTGGCCAAGCAGAAACTGCTGCACTTGTGGATCCGGATTATCACGCAGTTGCTGCGGCGACCCTGACGCAATCACTTGCCCATTGGCCATTAAGTACACCTTATCAGCAATGCTCATCACCTCAGGGACATCGTGTGAGACCACAATAGCGGTGATCCCAAGTGCGTGGTTAAGACTGCGAATCAGCTCCACCAGCACGCCCATGGTGATTGGATCTTGGCCAACGAAAGGCTCATCAAACATGATGAGCTCTGGGTCTAGCGCAATAGCGCGAGCCAGCGCAGCGCGGCGTGCCATCCCACCGGAGAGCTCGCTTGGCATTAACTCGGCTGCCCCGCGCAGACCAACGGCCTCTAGCTTAAGCAGCACCAAAGTGCGAATCATGGCTTCGTCAAGTTCGGTATGTTCACGCAGCGGAAATGCCACGTTGTCAAACACGGTTAAGTCGGTGAACAGTGCGCCCGATTGAAACAGCATGCTCATTTTTTTACGCTCTCGATAGAGCTTGCTGCGACTCAGGGTAGGAATATTGTGACCGTCAAACCAGACCTCACCGCTGTCTGGGTAGAGTTGACCGCCGATCAACCTGAGTAAGGTCGTTTTACCAATCCCTGATGGGCCCATAATGGCTGTGACCTTGCCTTTCGGCACGCTGAGATCGACATTGTCGAAGATCTTGCGCGTCCCTCGAGAGAAGGTAAGCTTCTGGATAGTAACCAAATCTTCTTCTGGCATAACGAACCCGTTGATATCCCTATTGATGCGCAATCATAAGCAGATTAATGACGAATTTAAAGCCACATAGCGTGAATTGTGAGTGACTCTTTCTTTATTAATTTAACGACAAAAATAATTAAATTACGAATTTCACAACAAAATGAACATGAAAATTCTCCTTTTACCGCTTCCCTTTTAAACGGCAAAGCGTCAAAATTGACGGTTAAATTCTCACGTTGTCTACTGTTTAGGGATTATCATGCTTGAAGCGATTGCGTTTCTCATCGTCGGGTTAGTGTTGCTTGTTTGGAGTGCGGACAAACTGGTGTTTGGCTCCGCCGCGCTGGCTCGAAACTTCGGTATTTCTCCGTTGGTTATCGGTATGACAATCTTGGCGATGGGCTCCTCAGCACCGGAAATGATGGTCTCGGCAACCGCCGCCCTTGAAGGTAAAACCGATACCGCGGTGGGCAACGTACTAGGCTCGAATATCGCCAACATCGCACTGATTCTCGGCATCACAGCGCTCATTAAACCTCTCTCCATCAGCTCAGCCGTTATTCGACGTGAGTTACCACTGATGGTGGGCGTTACCGTCCTAGCGGGTGTCCTGCTCTGGGATAACCATTTAGGCTTTTATGAAGGGGCGCTACTGTTTGTGCTGTTTGCTGCCTTTATTGTGGCAATGTTGCAAATAAGCCGCAGCGAAAAACAAAAAGGCGACGCACTACTGGAAGAGCAAGAGTCTGAAGTGCCTGAAGGGGTGAGTAACCTCAAAGCGGGCATCTGGGTTGTGGTCGGTTTAATTTTGCTGCCCATCGCGGCCGACACTTTGGTCGATAACGCGGTGGTCATCGCCCAATACTTTGGCATGAGCGATCTGGTCATCGGCCTGACCATCATTGCTGTCGGCACCAGTCTTCCTGAGCTCGCCGCCTCACTGGCTGGCGTCATGAAAGGGGAAGATGACATGGCGGTCGGTAACATCATCGGCTCAAACGTATTCAATATTCTTGCGGTCATGGGCATCCCTGGCATTCTTAACCCATCCATGCTCAGCGAGTATGCAATGGGACGTGATTTTTGGGTCATGCTCGGCGTATCACTCTTATTGGTCGCGATGGCGCTGGGTAAATCACGCAGCATCAATCGATTAGAAGGTGGCGTGCTGTTTTTCTGCTTTATCGCCTACCAGACTTATCTCGTGATGAACATGGCCGCTTAACCTTTTGGAGTTTTGTATGTACGACTACCGCAGCGCCGCGCTCGAGGTGCTGAACACTGAAATTGATGCACTCAAGCAGCTCGACCAATACTTCAATGACGATTTTGCCAAGGCGTGCGATCTCATTTTGAACAACCGTGATGGCAAAGTGGTCGTAATGGGGATTGGCAAATCTGGCCATATTGGCAATAAAATTGCCGCCACGCTGGCGAGCACAGGCACATCGGCGTTTTTCGTCCACCCAGGCGAAGCCGCGCATGGCGATCTCGGCATGATTGATCCCAATGATATCGTGCTGGCTATTTCAAATTCCGGCGAATCTTCAGAAATCTTGGGCCTTTTCCCTGTGCTTAAGCGCCTAAATATCAAAATCATCAGCATGACCGGCAAGCCAGAATCCAACATGGCTAAGCTGTCTGATTTGCATTTGCAAATCACGGTGCCAAAAGAAGCCTGCCCACTAGGCCTGGCGCCTACCTCTAGCACCACGGCAACGCTGGTGATGGGTGATGCACTGGCGGTTGCCATGCTCCAAGCACGCGGCTTTACCGCCGAAGATTTTGCGCTCTCCCACCCGGGCGGCGCTTTAGGTCGTAAGCTACTGCTGAAGCTGTCAGACATCATGCACACCGGTGAACAACTGCCTTTGGTGACGCCAACCACAGTGATTCGCGATGCACTCTTGGTCATCAGCGAGAAAGGGCTGGGCATGACGGCCGTGGTCGATGAAGCGCAAAAACTGGTCGGCATTTTCACCGATGGTGATTTACGTCGTATTCTCGATAAACGTATTGATATCCATACCGCGTTAATCGGTGATGTCATGACCACGCACCCAACGACGGCCAGCCCAGACATTCTCGCCGCAGAAGGTCTGGCTTTGATGCAAAACAAAAGCATCAATGGCCTGATTTTATGTCAAGAACAACGCGTCGTGGGCGCACTGAATATGCACGATTTATTGAAAGCGGGAGTGATGTAATGTCTGCGATGATTGACACTCTTTACCAACCCGTGGAACCGAATCTGTTTGCGATTGCCAAACAGATTAAACTGCTTATTTGCGATGTCGATGGGGTGTTTTCTGACGGCCTGATTTACATGGGTAATCAGGGCGAAGAACTCAAAACCTTTCACACTCGCGATGGCTATGGCGTCAAGTCCTTGATGAATGCAGGGATTGAGATTGCCATTATTACCGGGCGCCGCTCTGCGATTGTCGAAAATCGCATGAAAGCACTGGGAATTACGCTAATCTATCAAGGCCAAGATGACAAACTTAAGGCATACCAAGACATTTGCGACAAGCTCAACATTGCACCTGAGCATACCGGTTACATTGGTGATGATTTGATTGATTGGCCAGTTATGGATAAAGTCGCGCTCAAAGTGTGCGTGGCGGATGGTCACCCATTGCTAGCTCAGCGCGCCAATTATGTCACGGCTATTCGTGGCGGACATGGCGCCGTGCGTGAGGTGTGCGACCTGATCCTCCAAGCACGCGATGAACTGGATACTCACAAAGGTTTGAGTATATGACACTAACCCGTATTGGCTATCTACTCTTGCTACTTGTTGTCGCCATCAGTGCTTACACTCTGATCAACAAGCAGCAAAGTTATGATATTCAAGTTGATCCGGACACAGAACTGCCCATGTTCAGTGGTCAAGGCTTAGAAAATACCTCATACAATGAACAAGGGGTTCGCAGCTATGTGATCACGTCTGCTCATTTGGATCACTTCGCGCAAAGCGGCGATACCGTTTTTCAAAGCCCTGTGCTAAAAGTCTATCGAGACGGCACAGTGCAAGAGTGGGAAGTCACCGCAAAACGTGGTGTCCTCACCAAAGATCATGTATTGACTCTGTATGAAGACGTTCTGACCACCAACTTATTGCCAGATTCTGGCTTTGACACTCTGTCCACTGACACCATGAGTATTCAATTGGACAACCGAGATTTTTGGGCTGACAACCAAGTCACTTTAGTCGGCCCACAGTTTGAAACAGTAGGGCAAGCCATGAAAGGCAACTTTGCAGATAACAACGCAACCCTCTACAAACACGTACAAGGTAGATATGAAACTCTCACACCTTAGTCTGATTTCCTGCTTGTTACTGACAAGCAACGCCATGGCCCTCTCAACCGACCGAGATCAGCCCGTATACATTGACTCTGACAGTCAACAGCTCGATATGCAGAGTAACCAAGTCACCTTCCTCGGCGATGTGAAGCTCAAGCAAGGCAGTATCAACATCAACGCCGACAAAGTGGTAGTGACTCGAGATCCTGCCGATGGTTCCATTCAAGAGATTGAAGGGTATGGGGATTTAGCGACTTTTTCCCAGTTGACCGACGATGGTAAAACCCTTTACGGTGAAGCGAAAGAGCTCTACTACAAGATGAGCGATGATCAACTGACGATGATTGACCAAGCGATGCTATCTCAAGACGACAGCGTGATTCGCGGCAGCAAAATTCGCTATAAAATCTCTTCACAGAAGTTGATTGCAGACGGCAAAGAGAAAGGCGACCGCGTGTCGACGGTTCTTCAGCCACAAACGGTACAAGAGTAACGAGCTAAAACGTCGCGATCACTCGCGAAAGCATCACTAAAGCGAAACGTAGCTATTTCGATACGTAACTATATCGATACGTAACTACAGCGATACGAAACCATAGCGACACAAAAAATTATGGCGATATTAAAAGCGCAAAACTTAGCGAAAACCTACGGCAATCGAACCGTCGTGACCGACGTCAGCCTGCAAGTCGAATCGGGCCAAATCGTCGGGTTGCTCGGCCCGAACGGCGCGGGTAAAACCACCTCCTTCTACATGATCGTAGGGTTAGTGGCTCGTGACGAAGGCTCTATCAGCATTGATGACAACGATATCAGTATTTTGCCGATGCACAGCCGCTCTCGCATGGGCATTGGTTACCTGCCTCAAGAAGCGTCGATTTTTCGTAAGTTGTCGGTCGAGGACAACATCATGGCGGTACTTGAGACACGTGAAGAGTTGACCCGTGAGCAGCGCCAAGACCGCTTGGAAGATTTACTTGAAGAATTCCACATTCAGCACATTCGACACAGTGCGGGTATGGCATTATCAGGGGGAGAACGTCGCCGAGTTGAAATCGCGCGAGCATTAGCGGCCAATCCACAGTTCATTTTGTTGGATGAACCCTTTGCTGGGGTCGACCCCATTTCCGTTATCGACATCAAGAAAATCATTGAACACCTCAGGGATAGAGGTCTCGGTGTCTTGATCACTGACCACAACGTTCGAGAAACACTGGATGTGTGTGAAAAGGCATACATCGTTAGCCAAGGCCATCTGATTGCAGAGGGCACACCGAGCGAAGTGTTGAACAACGAGCAGGTGAAACAAGTTTATCTTGGTGAACAATTCCGTCTATGATTACAGTAAGTAACAGAGATAATAATAGGACGAACAAGAAAGTTCTCCAGCATTAAGGCAAGCATTACTGAATGAAACCCTCATTACAACTCAAGCTAGGACAGCAGTTAGCCATGACGCCACAATTGCAACAAGCGATTCGCTTATTGCAGTTGTCGACCTTGGATCTTCAACAAGAAATTCAGGAAGCATTAGACTCCAACCCACTACTCGAAGTGGAAGAGGCCAATGACGAGGTAAACGTTGAAGAAAAAAACCGTACTGAGGAAAAAGAGAGCCGCAACGAGGCGTCAGACTCGGATTCTGCAGAACCTGAATTTTCCGAGGTCGAGACCCAAGACAGCTCCGAAATGATTGAAAAATCGGAAATCAGTAATGAGCTTGAAATCGATACTACATGGGATGATGTCTACAGCGCTAACACCGGCAGCACAGGGTTAGCCGTTGATGATGACATGCCGGTTTATCAGGGTGAAACCACCCAATCTCTCCAAGATTACTTGGTGTGGCAACTGGATCTGACCCCGTTTAGCGACACTGACCGCACCATAGCACTCGCGCTCATTGATGCCATTGATGACTACGGCTACCTCACCGTTTCACCGCAAGATATTCTCGACAGCTTCGACAATGAAGAGATCGAAATCGAAGAGATTGAAGCGGTGCGTAAACGCATCCAGCAATTTGACCCACTCGGCGTCGGCTCTGTGAACTTGCAAGATTGCTTGCTGCTGCAACTGGCGACCTTCCCTGAAGAGACCCCTTGGCTTGCGGAAGCGAAAAAGGTGCTGACCGATCATATTGATCAATTAGGTAACCGCGACTACAAACTGATCATTAAAGAGACTAAGCTCAAAGAAGCCGAGCTCAAAGAGACCTTAGCACTGATTCAACAGTTAGCTCCTCGCCCTGGTAGCCGGATCGCTGAAGATCACGCCGAGTACGTTATCCCTGATGTGTCGGTGTACAAAGATCATGGCAAATGGGTGGTGACCATCAATCCCGACTCTGTGCCACGTTTGAAAGTCAACCAACAGTACGCGGCGCTCGGTAAAGGCAACAGTGCCGATAGCCAGTACATTCGCACCAATTTGCAAGAGGCGAAATGGCTGATCAAAAGCTTAGAAAGTAGAAATGAGACGCTACTCAAAGTTGCAAAATGTATTGTTGAACATCAACACGATTTCTTTGAGTATGGCGAAGAAGCCATGAAGCCGATGGTATTGAACGACGTCGCATTAGCGGTTGATATGCACGAGTCCACCATCTCACGGGTTACGACACAAAAGTATATGCACACCCCTCGTGGCATTTTTGAGTTGAAATATTTCTTCTCTAGCCATGTCAGTACCGACAATGGCGGAGAGTGCTCATCCACTGCAATCCGAGCACTCATTAAGAAGCTGGTCGCTGCCGAAAACAGCGCTAAACCTCTTAGTGACAGTAAGATTGCAGCACTACTCGCTGACCAAGGAATTCAGGTCGCAAGGCGGACAATAGCTAAGTACCGTGAATCTCTAGGGATCGCCCCGTCGAGTCAGCGTAAACGCCTGCTATAAGGCCAACAACCGAGAAGGAAAGTCTATGCAAATTAATATTACCGGTCATCACGTCGAGCTCACCGATGCAATGCAAGACTACGTAAACGAAAAGTTTCAAAAGCTAGAGCGGTTCTTCGATCACATCAACAACGTCCATGTGGTACTTCGAGTTGAAAAAGTCCGTCAGATCGCTGAAGCTACCCTTCACGTAAACCAAGGCGACATTCACGCCTCTTCAGACGAAGAAAACATGTACGCGGCGATCGATTCGTTGGTCGATAAACTCGTGCGTCAATTGAACAAGCACAAAGAAAAGCTAAATACCCACTAAGTCCATAACCATGCAACTACGCGAAATCCTTACACTGGACTGCACGAAAAGTGCAGTTCAGTGCACCAGCAAAAAACGAGCCCTAGAAATGATCAGTGAAATTGTGGCTGATAAAACAGGCCAAAGTTCCACTGAATTATTCGAATGTATGCTCAGCCGCGAAAAAATGGGCAGTACTGGCATAGGAAATGGAATTGCCATTCCCCATGCTCGTATGCAATCGAGCGACAAAGCGATTGCCGTTCTACTGCAATGCGAATCGCCGGTCGAATTTGATTCCATCGACAATCGCCCTGTCGATCTGATGTTTGCGCTTCTGGTCCCTGACGAGCAGTGCAAAGAGCATTTGAAAACCCTCTCGAGTATGGCAGAACGCCTCAACGACAAACAGGTCCTCAAACAGCTGCGCAAAGCTCAGTCTGATCAAGAACTTTACGACATCATGGTAAATCAGTAATGCGCTTAATTGTGGTCAGCGGTCAATCGGGTGCCGGGAAAAGCGTGGCACTGCGTGTCTTAGAAGACCTCGGATACTATTGCGTCGACAATCTACCGGTGGATCTGTTGGATGTGTTTATCCAGAGAGTGCAGACCAGCAAACAGAGCGTTGCGGTCAGTATTGATATCCGCAACCTGCCCTCAGAGCCAACACTACTGGAAGACATCCTGACCAAACTTAAGCAATCGTCGGATGCCAGTGTGTTGTTTCTCGATGCCAACAAAGAGACCTTGCTCAAACGCTACAGTGAAACGCGCCGCATCCACCCGCTGACATTAACCCAGCACAACACCTCCCTTGAGCAAGCGATCGAAAAAGAGAAATGCCTCCTCGCCCCGCTCAAAGAGCAAGCCGACTTGATCATCGACAGCAGCAGCCAATCATTGCATGAGCTGAGCGAAACCGTGCGCATGCGCGTGGAAGGCCGCGAACGCAAAGATTTGGTGATGGTGTTTCAGTCGTTTGGTTTTAAATATGGCCTACCTTCTGATGCCGACTACGTGTTCGATGTGCGCTTTTTACCTAACCCACATTGGGATCCGTCGCTCCGGCCGTTGACTGGCCTCGATACGCCAATCAAATCGTTTTTAGAGCAGCATCAAGAGGTGCTGGAGTTAAAACGACAAATCCAAGGATTTATTGAGCAGTGGTTGCCGCTGCTTGAAAAAAATAATCGCAGCTACCTCACCGTAGCCATAGGTTGCACCGGCGGGAAACATCGCTCGGTCTACCTCACTCAGCAGATTGGCGAGTACTTTGCCCAGCTGGGCCATCAGGTCCAAATTCGTCATACCTCTCTAGAGAAACATCACAAGGAATAGCCGTATGCAGCAAGAGAGCAGAACCGTCCTCATTCAAAATCGACTTGGCCTTCATGCTCGTGCTGCCGTCAAATTGGTCGAGCTTGCTCAATCCTTCGATGCCGTGCTCACCATCCAAAACCCTGAAGGCAAAGAAGCCACCGCAGACAGTGTGATGGGTCTACTGATGCTTGAGTCCGCTCAAGGTGAACACGTGACGATCAGCGCAGAAGGCAGCGATGCCTCACCCGCCTTAGAAGCGGTCTGCTCGCTGATCGAAGACAAGTTCGACGAAGAGGAATAGCGCCGATTCGGCCCTCACTCGCACACGCTACCTTTTAATTCCCCCCTTAGAACGCCACTCGCCTTCCATTCATCACGTGGGTGCACTTTTCTCCTCGGCAAAGTCGTATCATGAGGTTACTTAACGTAAGATTTAAGTTACTATTCAATCCATTGTGAACCATTAGAGTCAGGGGGAATCCATGGCCGAGCAAATTGAATTCGATCAAGCTCACCAAGCCCTGCAAGAAGTATCTGAAGCGCTCGAAAACGGCCGCTTCGTCCATGTCCGTCGCCAATTGCAGGACATGGAACCCGAAGATATCGCCCATCTCCTCGAAGCCTCACCTCGTAAAAGCCGTGAAGTCCTTTGGCAACTCACCGATCCAGAAGATTACGGTGAAATCCTCGACGAGCTCAACGAAGACGTCAAAGACGACTTGGTGTCCAAAATGGCACCAGAAAAGCTCGCCGAAGCCACCGAAGGGATGGACACCGACGATGTCGCTTACGTACTGCGAAGCCTACCGGATGATCTCTCTAGAGAAGTTCTGTCCCAAATGGATTCGACAGAGCGTCTGCGCATTGAAACCGCGCTCTCTTACCCAGAGGACTCAGCCGGTGGTCTAATGAATACCGATGTCATCACCATTCGTGGTGATGTCGATGTGGATGTCGTGCTGCGTTATCTGCGCATGAAAGGCGAGCTTCCAGAAGCGACGGATGCCTTGTATGTCATTGATGAAGAGAACCACCTTATTGGTGAACTGCCCATTACCACGCTGATTACGACTCAGCCCGACATCAAAGTCGCCGAAGTAATGGAAGATGCGGATGAAGCCATCGAAGTGACCATGAGCGACTCCGACGTCGCCAGCTTGTTTGAACGCCGTAATTGGGTCTCAGCGCCGGTTATCGATGAGAACAAACATCTGGTTGGGCGTATTACCATCGATGATGTGGTCGATGTCATCCGAGAAGATGCCGAGCACTCCATGATGAGTATGGCCGGTATGGACGACGACGAAGATACCTTTGCGCCCGTGGTCAAATCAGCCCGAAAACGCAGCATTTGGCTTGGGGCCAATGTGTTAGCGGCGCTTGCAGCGGCCTCGGTATCGAACATGTTTGAAGCCACACTCGAGCAGATGGCCGCTATTGCCGTCTTGATGACCATAGTGCCTTCGATGGGCGGCGTAGCAGGCAATCAGACGGTCGCGCTCGTCATCCGTGGCTTGGCATTGGGCCATATCGGTGACGCCAACAAACGTGAACTATTAATGAAAGAAGCCGCCATCGGTCTGCTTAACGGCATTTTGTGGGCATTGATCATCGGCGGGATCGTGATTGCTTGGAAAGGCGACTGGATGCTTGGAGGCATCATCTCTGCCGCCATGCTCACCAACCTGTTTGTTGCCGGTGTGGCTGGCGTAATGATTCCAGTGCTGCTGAAAAAAATGAACATCGACCCTGCATTGGCAGGCGGCATGGCGCTCACTACTGTCACCGACGTCATCGGTCTGTCGGTCTTTTTAGGCTTAGCGACGCTGTTTGTTTAACTCAGCCGCCAACAGATATTCAACAGATATTTCAAAAAGACAAAGCGCGACCCAAGGGCCGCGCTTTTTGTTTGTGACACTCAGCGCAAGTGCTAAGAGAGCAGGTTACCCATTGATGTTGGGACCAAGCCACTTCTCCGCTTCCAACATGTCCCAACCTTTGCGCTGTGCATAGCTCTCCACCTGATCTTGCTGGATTTGAGCAACGGCAAAGTAGCGCGAGTCAGGGTGAGAGAAGTACCAACCCGAGACAGAAGCGCCAGGGAACATCGCATAGCTCGACGTCAGCGTCATGCCTATGGTGTTTTCAACGTCCATGAGTTCCCAAATTGCGCCCTTCTCTGTGTGCTCAGGACACGCAGGATAGCCCGGTGCAGGACGAATGCCTTGGTATTTCTCGCGAATCAACTCCTCGTTGGATAAGTTCTCATCGGCCGCGTAGCCCCAGATCTCTTTGCGCACCCGCTCATGCAAGTACTCGGCGAACGCTTCGGCCAAACGGTCTGCCACCGCCTGAATCATAATGGCATTGTAATCATCCCCTTGCGCTTTGTATTCATCGGCCAACTCACGCTCATTGATGCCACCTGTCACCGCAAACGCGCCAATCCAATCCGCTTTACCGGATGATTTCGGTGCGATGTAATCCGACAAACAGTAGTTGTAACCTTTAGGTTTTTCCGTCTGTTGACGTAAGTTGTGCAACACTTTAGCCACCTCGGTACGCGACTCATCGGTGTACACTTCAATGTCATCGCCAACGCTGGCCGCTGGGAACAAAGCACACATGCCCCGGGCTTGCATCAAGCCCTCTTTTTCAACGCGATCCAACAGAGCGTTGGCATCTTCGAACAAGCGTTTCGCCTCTTCACCGACCTCTTCATGGTCAAAGATTGCTGGGTATTTACCGACCAAGGACCACGTCATAAAGAATGGCGTCCAATCGATGTATTGGCGCAGCGTTGCAATATCAAAATCATCAAGCACATGCACACCGGGTTTCAAAGGGACCGGCGGCGTGTAGCTTTGCCAATCAATTGCCACTTTATTGCTTTGCGCCTGCTCTAAGCTTACCGGCTTAGTGCGGGGTTTCTTACGGTTATGTTGATCGCGCACCACGTCGTAGTCCGCTTGCAGCTTTTCAACAAACGCTGGCTTTAACGTCTCAGACAACAGTGAGGAACAGACCCCGACCGCTCGTGAGGCATTATTCACATACACCACAGGTTGTGAGTAATTTTGCTCAATTTTCACTGCGGTATGCGCTTTCGATGTGGTCGCGCCACCAATCAAGAGTGGCAAATCGAAGTTGAGGCGCTCCATCTCTTTGGCAACATGCACCATTTCATCCAAGGATGGGGTGATCAGGCCAGACAAACCAATGATGTCTACCTTCTCTTCTTTTGCGACTTTTAGGATTTGCTCGCACGGCACCATCACACCTAAGTCGATAATTTCGTAGTTATTACACTGCAGCACCACACCAACGATGTTTTTACCTATGTCGTGAACATCGCCTTTTACGGTCGCCAGCAGAATCTTACCGTTGGTCGAGCCGGCTTGTTTCTCTGCATTAATGTACGGCTCTAGGTGAGCCACGGCTTGCTTCATCACACGCGCGGATTTCACCACTTGAGGAAGGAACATTTTCCCTTCACCAAACAGGTCTCCAACCACGTTCATGCCATCCATCAGTGGCCCTTCGATGACCTCAAGAGGCTTGCTCGCATTGATTCGCGCCTCTTCTGTATCGTCAACAATAAACTCGGTGATGCCTTTCACTAGCGCATGTTCCAAACGCTTTTCAACAGGCCATGTGCGCCATTCCAGTGCTGAGGCATCCTCTTCTTTGCCGACCCCTTTTTCGGCGTATTCGCCGGCAATATCCAATAAGCGCTCGGTGGCATCAGAGCGGCGGTTAAGCACCACATCCTCTACC
Source organism: Vibrio sp. R10-SG-ISO4 (assembly GCF_059834135.1). Classification (NCBI taxonomy): domain Bacteria; kingdom Pseudomonadati; phylum Pseudomonadota; class Gammaproteobacteria; order Vibrionales; family Vibrionaceae; genus Vibrio; species Vibrio sp. R10-SG-ISO4. Next base: position 8,398 of record NZ_JCBDHJ010000003.1, on the reverse strand, counting down.
GCTTCACGCAGCTTGTCTGGAACGTTGTCATAAATTTCTAACTGACCGGCGTTGACGATGCCCATGTCCATGCCGTTCTTGAAACAATGGTAGAGGAACACCGCATGAATTGCTTCGCGTACATAGTTATTACCGCGAAACGAGAACGACACGTTGGATACGCCACCTGAAATCATCGCATACGGCAGATCGCGTTTGATGTCTGCTACGGCTTCAATGAAATCGACGGCGTAGTTGTTGTGCTCTTCAATACCGGTGGCCACCGCGAAGATGTTCGGGTCAAAAATGATGTCTTCCGGTGGGAAGCCCACTTCGTTAACCAAAATACGATACGCGTTAGTACAGATCTGAAGTTTACGCTCACGCGTCTCCGCCTGACCCACTTCATCAAATGCCATCACAATCACAGCGGCGCCGTAGCGTCGGATCAGCTTGGCCTGCTCAATGAATTTCTCTTTGCCTTCTTTGAGCGAAATCGAGTTAACGATGCCTTTGCCTTGGATGCATTTCAGACCCGCTTCAATCACCTCCCACTTCGACGAGTCGACCATAATCGGCACACGGGAGATTTCAGGCTCAGAGGCGCACAAGTTAAGGAAGCGCACCATGCAGGCCTGCGCATCAAGCATGCCTTCGTCCATATTGATATCGATGATTTGTGCGCCGTTTTCCACTTGCTGACGTGCCACTTCCAGCGCTTCATCATACTGCTCTTCTTTAATAAGACGCTTGAATCGTGCCGAGCCCGTGACGTTAGTTCGCTCGCCGACGTTAATAAATAGCGTCTCTTTCTCAATAGTGAGCGGCTCTAACCCTGACAAACGGCACGCGACGGGGAGCTCTGGCAGTGCGCGCGGCGTCACGCCATCGACCACACGGGCCATTTCACGAATATGCTCTGGCGTGGTACCACAACAGCCCCCAATTAAGTTAAGAAAGCCGCTTTTCGCCCACTCCTCAACATGTTGCGCCATCTCTTGTGGCGACAAGTCATACTCACCAAACGCATTCGGCAAACCGGCGTTTGGGTGCGCCGAGACAAAAGACTCCGAAATACGCGAGAGTTCATCGACGTAGGGACGTAGTTCATCAGGGCCAAGTGCACAGTTCAAGCCAAACGATAACGGTCTAACGTGACGCAGTGAGTTGTAAAAAGCTTCGGTAGTCTGGCCAGAGAGCGTACGTCCAGAGGCATCAGTAATCGTCCCTGAAATCATCACAGGCAGGGTAATGCCGAGCTCTTCAAATACGCTGTCAACGGCAAACGCACACGCTTTGGCGTTGAGGGTGTCAAAAATGGTTTCGATAAGAATCAGATCGCTGCCGCCTTTGATTAGGGCACGCGTCGACTCAGAATACGCCTCGACCAACTGATCAAAGCTGACATTGCGATAACCTGGGTCGTTCACATCAGGAGAGATGGAACAGGTGCGGTTGGTTGGGCCCAATACGCCCGCGACATAGCGAGGTTTGTCCGGCGTTTTTGCCGTCCATTCATCGGCCGCCTCACGTGCAAGTTGGGCCGCTGCGAAGTTAATCTCTTCGCTTAAACTCTGCATGTCGTAGTCGGCCATCGCAATCGTGGTGGCATTAAAGGTATTGGTTTCGAGAATATCCGCACCGGCTTCTAAATAGGCGCTGTGGATCTCTTTGATCAATGTAGGCTGAGTCAACACCAACAGATCGTTGTTCCCTTTTAAATCACAATGCCAATCGGCGAAACGCGTACCACGATAATCTTGCTCTTCGAGCTTGTAACCTTGGATCATGGTGCCCATACCACCATCGATCAAAAGTATTCGTTGTTGCAATTGCGCTTCGATTTGCTGCCTTACATTACTTCCCACAGTACTGCCTCATTCCTTTCGTTATTTCCCCATCCTATCACAGATCAAAAAGGAGTCTAGACGTCTAAACGGTAAAAATACGTCTCACACCACGGGTAAAAATCATTTGCTATTTGAACAAGTCAGTAACAAAATTCTTGTTCATAATTTGTTACATACTGGAACGCTCATGTCAGTCTACTACACACTCTGCTTTTTATCGGCTGCGGCAATGCTGATTGCCTTTGTAAACAGCAAGATAGGTAAAATGCAGACCACCATCGCCATCACTGCGGGCTCTATGGTGCTGTCGTTACTCATTTTGGTTGCAGGCCAAAATGATTGGTTCCAACTGACAGACATTGCGTCAAAGACGGTCGCCAGCATCAACTTCGAAGATTTTTTGTTGAAGGGGATTCTCGGCTTTCTCCTCTTCGCTGGCGGATTGGGTATCAAACTGCCCAACCTTAAAGATCAAAAATGGGAGATCACTGTCTTAGCCTTGGGCGCCACGCTGTTTTCGACGTTCTTCATCGGATTTGGTCTTTATGCTTTTTGCCAATGGCTGCACATTCCGTTTGATCTGGTGTACTGCTTACTCTTCGGGGCACTGATCTCTCCGACGGACCCGATTGCCGTGTTAGCGATTGTCAAAAAGCTCGATGCCCCCAAACGTATCTCGACCCAAATTGAGGGAGAGTCCCTTTTTAATGACGGCTTTGGCTTGGTCATTTTCGTCACTCTTTACACTATCGCTTTTGGTCACGACACGCCGACACTAGGCAGCGTCGCCTTGCTGTTCGCACAAGAAGCGATAGGTGGCATTGTGTATGGCTTTGCCTTAGGGCTCTTGTTCCACTACCTGATCAGCGCGACCGACGATCACTCTATGGAGCTGCTGCTGACCATCGGCATTCCCACTGCAGGTTATGCCTTTGCCGAGATTTTGCATGTGTCGGGCCCGTTAGCAATGGTGGTATCAGGAATCATGATCGGTAACTGGACGCGCTTTATCGGCTTTTCAAAAGAGAGTGAAGATCACCTCGACCATTTCTGGGAGCTGATCGATGAATTCCTTAACGGGGTCTTGTTCCTTTTGATCGGTATGTCGATGTTGCTGTTTGAATTCCATCAAGAAGACTGGATCATGATGGCGGTCGCCGTTCCTTTGGTCTTGCTTTCGCGTTATCTGAGCGTGTTTTTCTCTTACGTAGGGTTTAAGCGCTATCGCACCTACAACCCTTGGTCCATCAAAATCCTTACCTGGGGCGGCCTAAGAGGTGGATTAGCGCTGGCCATGGCACTCTCCATTCCCTCTGGCATTTGGGTCATTCAAGATAAGCTGATTGACGTTAAAGAGATCATCCTGGTTATGACTTACTCTGTAGTGGTATTTTCCATCTTAGTGCAAGGCTCTACCATTACCCCAATGATAGAGAAAGCCAAACGGGCAGAACAGCAAGCCTAATCGATGCAGCATAGTGCATAAGTGCCAGCGAAATACGCTGGCATTTTTCTACCTGTATCGGATAAATGACATCCGATTGCAGCTATCGCCAAGCAAAATGTCTACTATGACTCTTCGATAGGCGCCCCCATCTTTGGCTACATTATGGAAATCCTCTCTTTAGACATTCGCACACTTAACTTCACGGTTATCGTCTTCTCCTTTATTTATTCTTCAGGCTTGTTCTTTTATCAAACCTCGCAGAAACAAGTTCTTGGACTAAACCGACTGGCCGCTGGCATCTTTATGATTGGCTTAGGGCCGATGTTTTTAGGTTTTCGAGGAACCGCGCCAGAGTGGCTGACCATAGTGCTCGCCAATACCCTCATCATGCTGGGTTTTCTTTTTACCGTGAAAGGCATCTGCTCGATTCGCGCCTATCACAGTAAAGGAGTGCGATGGCTAGAGGGGGCATTGCTGCTAGCAGGTCTACTGTTTGTTTTCTTTACCTATGTAACGCCATCCATCAATGCCCGTATTCTTATCTTAAGCGCCTACCTCAGCGCCTCCTGTTTTTTCGCGGCTTGGGCACTGCTTAAGGGCGAGAAGGACGATGCCAAATTTCCACTTCTCATGATGGTGATCCCATTTGTCAGCTATGGCAGTTTTATGGTATTTCGCATCATCTATACCGCGCTCGGACCTACGATTAGCAGTTATATGAGTTCTGGACTGATTCATGCCCTGACCTACCTATTCTGCATCATATTAATGGTTGCCATTAGCCTGAGCATGTTATGGCTCATCAATGCGAGATTGCTCGACTCCATCCATCAGTTGTCACAAAAGGATCCATTGACAGGACTCTATAACCGACGAGCGATGGACTCGTTACTGCCTTCTCTAGTTTGTCAATCGAAAGAGGAACATCTGCCCCTTAGCGTGATAATGACCGATATCGATAACTTCAAACAGATTAACGATGAGCTAGGGCATCTGGTGGGAGACAAAACCATTGAGAAAGTCGCCAAGCTTATGCAGCACTCTCTACCAGACTCGGTTTTGGCAATACGTTTTGGCGGTGATGAGTTTATGCTACTGTTACCCAAGCACACAGCGGAAGAAGCGATTCAACAAGCAGAACTATTGAGGCAAAAGGTGTCGCTGAACCCTATCGTCAGTAGTGTTCATCTTGATTGCACCATGAGCTTTGGCGTCGCAGAACTCAAACGCAGTGACTCGGTGGATGACCTACTCTCCAATGCCGATATTGCCCTCTATGAAGCCAAAAATGGTGGACGAAACCAAGTGGTTGTTGCCCAGTGACCGCAACCATTTGTTGAGAAGCCCTGCCTATAGCAGAGCTTTTCACATCTATACTGTCTGTACAAAGGTGACATTCAGAAAGCGGGAGCTGACCCATAGAAACTAGAGACTTCGACTCTGCTGAAAACGCTGAGTTGATGGCAATTTGTATTGCTTTGATGCGAAGAAGCCTACTTTTCTACCTGTAGTAGTACAGCTGGATACGAGTTGCTGGCTGAGCAGGGGAGAGTAGATGGTCCAGCATTCCGGCCCGCGAGAAAGTGCACAGCACTTTCAGGAGCGTTAAACGTAAAAAAGCCCAGTCTTTCGACTAGGCTTTCTAATAAGTGGCGGAGTGGACGGGACTCGATGGTCCGGCATTCCGGCCCGCGAAAAAGTGCACAGCACTTTCGGGAGCGTTAAACGTAAAAAAGCCCAGTCTTTCGACTAGGCTTTCTAATAAGTGGCGGAGTGGACGGGACTCGAACCCGCGACCCCCGGCGTGACAGGCCGGTATTCTAACCAACTGAACTACCACTCCGCAGTGGTGTCACTCGCCTAAGCAAGTGTCCATAATTTGAAGCCTGGCGATGTCCTACTCTCACATGGGGAAACCCCACACTACCATCGGCGCTAATTCGTTTCACTTCTGAGTTCGGCATGGAATCAGGTGGGTCCAAATCGCTATGGTCGCCAAGCAAATTCTTTAATTCGGAAAGCTGTTTTCAGTTCTTACACATTCAATGTTCTTTCATTGAGTCCATCAAAACCCTTTGGGTGTTGTATGGTTAAGCCTCACGGGCAATTAGTACAGGTTAGCTCAACGCCTCACAGCGCTTACACACCCTGCCTATCAACGTTCTAGTCTCGAACAACCCTTAAGGATACTTAAAGTATCAGGGAAGACTCATCTCAGGGCTCGCTTCCCGCTTAGATGCTTTCAGCGGTTATCGATTCCGAACTTAGCTACCGGGCAATGCGTCTGGCGACACAACCCGAACACCAGAGGTTCGTCCACTCCGGTCCTCTCGTACTAGGAGCAGCCCCCTTCAATCTTCCAACGCCCACGGCAGATAGGGACCGAACTGTCTCACGACGTTCTAAACCCAGCTCGCGTACCACTTTAAATGGCGAACAGCCATACCCTTGGGACCGACTTCAGCCCCAGGATGTGATGAGCCGACATCGAGGTGCCAAACACCGCCGTCGATATGAACTCTTGGGCGGTATCAGCCTGTTATCCCCGGAGTACCTTTTATCCGTTGAGCGATGGCCCTTCCATTCAGAACCACCGGATCACTATGACCTGCTTTCGCACCTGCTCGAATTGTCATTCTCGCAGTCAAGCGGGCTTATGCCATTGCACTAACCTCACGATGTCCAACCGTGATTAGCCCACCTTCGTGCTCCTCCGTTACTCTTTGGGAGGAGACCGCCCCAGTCAAACTACCCACCAGGCACTGTCCTCACCCCGGATAACGGGGCTAAGTTAGAACATCAAACATACAAGGGTGGTATTTCAAGGTCGGCTCCACAGATACTGGCGTACCTGCTTCAAAGCCTCCCACCTATCCTACACATGTAGGCTCAATGTTCAGTGCCAAGCTGTAGTAAAGGTTCACGGGGTCTTTCCGTCTAGCCGCGGGTACACTGCATCTTCACAGCGATTTCAATTTCACTGAGTCTCGGGTGGAGACAGCGTGGCCATCATTACGCCATTCGTGCAGGTCGGAACTTACCCGACAAGGAATTTCGCTACCTTAGGACCGTTATAGTTACGGCCGCCGTTTACCGGGGCTTCGATCAAGAGCTTCGACCGAAGTCTAACCCCATCAATTAACCTTCCGGCACCGGGCAGGCGTCACACCGTATACGTCATCTTACGATTTTGCACAGTGCTGTGTTTTTAATAAACAGTTGCAGCCACCTGGTATCTGCGACTCTCAATAGCTCCATCCGCGAGGGACTTCACCGTCAAGAGCGTACCTTCTCCCGAAGTTACGGTACCATTTTGCCTAGTTCCTTCACCCGAGTTCTCTCAAGCGCCTTGGTATTCTCTACCCGACCACCTGTGTCGGTTTGGGGTACGATTCCAACTTATCTGAAGCTTAGAGGCTTTTCCTGGAAGCATGGCATCAATGACTTCACGCCCTTGGGCGCTCGACGTCGTGTCTCAGCCTTAAAGAGAGCCGGATTTACCTAACTCTCAAGCCTACGCACTTGAACCTGGACAACCGTCGCCAGGCCCACCTAGCCTTCTCCGTCCCCCCATCGCAATAAGTTGAAGTACGGGAATATTAACCCGTTTCCCATCGACTACGCCTTTCGGCCTCGCCTTAGGGGTCGACTTACCCTGCCCCGATTAACGTTGGACAGGAACCCTTGGTCTTCCGGCGAGGAGGTTTTTCACCCCCTTTATCGTTACTCATGTCAGCATTCGCACTTCTGATACCTCCAGCATGCTTTACAACACACCTTCAACGGCTTACAGAACGCTCCCCTACCCAATACCTAAAAGGTATTGCCGCAGCTTCGGTTTATAGCTTAGCCCCGTTACATCTTCCGCGCAGGCCGACTCGACTAGTGAGCTATTACGCTTTCTTTAAATGATGGCTGCTTCTAAGCCAACATCCTAGCTGTCTAAGCCTTCCCACATCGTTTCCCACTTAGCTATAATTTGGGACCTTAGCTGGCGGTCTGGGTTGTTTCCCTCTCCACGACGGACGTTAGCACCCGCCGTGTGTCTCCCGGATAGTACTTACTGGTATTCGGAGTTTGCAAAGGGTTGGTAAGTCGGGATGACCCCCTAGCCTTAACAGTGCTCTACCCCCAGTAGTATTCGTCCGAGGCGCTACCTAAATAGCTTTCGGGGAGAACCAGCTATCTCCAGGTTTGATTGGCCTTTCACCCCTAGCCACAAGTCATCCGCTAATTTTTCAACATTAGTCGGTTCGGTCCTCCAGTTGATGTTACTCAACCTTCAACCTGCCCATGGCTAGATCACCTGGTTTCGGGTCTATATCCAGAGACTGAGCGCCCAGTTAAGACTCGGTTTCCCTACGGCTCCCCTAGATGGTTAACCTTGCCACTGAATATAAGTCGCTGACCCATTATACAAAAGGTACGCAGTCACGGAACAAAGTCCGCTCCTACTGCTTGTACGTACACGGTTTCAGGTTCTATTTCACTCCCCTCACAGGGGTTCTTTTCGCCTTTCCCTCACGGTACTGGTTCACTATCGGTCAGTCAGTAGTATTTAGCCTTGGAGGATGGTCCCCCCATATTCAGACAGGATATCACGTGTCCCGCCCTACTCGATTTCACTGAATGTGCGTTGTCAACTACGGGGCTATCACCCTTTATTGCCGGACTTTCCAGACCGTTCGTCTAACGCATATAAAGCTTAAGGGCTAGTCCAATTTCGCTCGCCGCTACTTTCGGAATCTCGGTTGATTTCTTTTCCTCGGGGTACTTAGATGTTTCAGTTCCCCCGGTTCGCCTCGCTACGCTATGTATTCACGTAGCGATACCTGCTTATGCAGGTGGGTTTCCCCATTCGGAAATCCCAGACTCAAATGGTTTTTACTACCTAATCTGGGCTTATCGCAAGTTAATACGTCCTTCATCGCCTCTGACTGCCAAGGCATCCACCGTGTACGCTTAGTCACTTAACCATACAACCCCAAAGGGTCTTATTGGCTCATTTACTTTCACTTTGAAAAGTGAAAACAAACTAAGCAACCAAAGTTGTCTGCAATTATTTAAACATGATGCAGACTCGATTTTGCCGGACTCAAATATGAATAAGTGCCTAGAGACT